>JAYSQJ010000021.1:0-4063 GCA_043721635.1 Acidimicrobiales bacterium
GCGAGTGGTCCCGATTCGGGGCCGAGTACCATCACGCCACGCCGGCGCAATGTCGCCAGGTTCTCCTGAACGGAGGGCTGTTCCCACATCTCGGTGTGCATCGCCGGGCAGAGCAGTACCGGGGCCCGAGTGGCCAGCAGGGTCGCGGTCAGCAGGTCGTCGGCGAGGCCGGTGGCGTAGCGCGCGATCAGATGGGCGGTCGCCGGGGCGACCACGACAAGATCGGCGCTCTGGCCGAGATGGGTGTGCGGGATCGGCGTGGCGGTGTCGCCGAAGAGCGACGTGCGCGCCGGCTCGCTCGCGAGCGCCGAGAAGGTGACGGCGCCGACGAAGCGCGTGGCGTCGGGGGTGAGCACGGGTGCCACGTGGTAGCCAGCGTCGCGCAGGCGGCGCAGCAATTCGACTGACTTGTAGGCGGCGATGCCGCCGGCGACCCCTAGGACAATGCGAGGCGGGAACGGATCAGGCGTCGCGGAGGGCATCGGTGAAGGCGTCCAGGTCGTTATTGGCGT
Organism: Acidimicrobiales bacterium; assembly: GCA_043721635.1. GTDB lineage: Bacteria > Actinomycetota > Acidimicrobiia > Acidimicrobiales > RAAP-2 > RAAP-2. Next base: position 513 of record JAYSQJ010000021.1, read on the forward strand.
CCTGGCGGGCCTGCTCCAACGCCTCGGCCTGGAGACGCTCGGCTTCGAGCTCTTCGGCCGTCGGACGGTGGAATTCCAGCTTGCCCTGGTAGAGCTCATCCATCGCGAGCGACAGCGACTTGTTCGAGAGTGACGTGACCTGCGGCGGGATCAGGGCGCCGTGGCCCGAGCCGAGGCCGTTGTAGTACTCGTTGATCTCGCGCGCCCGGATGGCCGAGACCGCCACGAGGGTGAACTTGGAGTCCCCGACCTTGTGCAGGAGGGTCTCAATGGGTGGGTCTACGAGGGTGGGGCGTTCGGCCATGGTCTTCATTCCTTTTTCGACGGGGCTCGCCGGCGTAGACGAAGTTCCTCCAGTATAGAGAGGATTTGCGCCGTCGCGGTCCCGAGATCGTCGTTGACGACGACGTAACTGGCCAGTTCTCGGCCTTTGGCCAGTTCCGACGGCGTACTCGAGAGCCGGAACTTGACGTGCTCGTCGTGGTCGCCGCGGGCCCTGAGGCGCTCCTCGAGCTCTTCGAGCGAGGGTGGCATGATCAAGAAGACCACCGACTGGGGATCGGCGCGACGGACCTGCTCGGCACCCTGGACCTCGATCTCGAGCAGGACGTCGACTCCGGGAGGCCCGTCGGGCAGCGGCGTTCCGTAGAGGTTGCCGTTGAACTCGGCCCATTCGAGGAAGAGGGCGCCGTCGATCGCGCGCTCGAACGTCGGGCGGTCGACGAAGTGGTACTCGGTGCCGTCCTCAGTCTCGCGCCGGGGCCGGGTCGTCCAGCTGCGGCTCAGCCAGAGGTGGTCGTCGGCGGACACCAGACACCGGGCGAGGGTCCCCTTGCCCACGCCACCCGGGCCGATGAGAACCACCACGAGTGGTTCAGCGGACAAGGGCTCGGAACAGTTCGGCGCGTTGCTTAGGACCGAGGCCGCGGATTCGCCGCGTCGTGGCGATGGACGCGTTGCGCATGATCCGCTCGGCCTTCACCTCGCCGATCGCGGGCAGGGCGCTGATGAGGTCGTACGCTCGCATCTGGGCGACGCACTCCTCGCGCGCGGCCAGTTCGAAGAGTTCCTCGAGCGACAACTCACCCGACTTCACCATTCGCTTCACGTCGGCGCGACGGCGACGGTTCGCCACGGCCAGGCGCGACGCCTCAACGCGTTGCTCTTGCGACAGTGTTGGCGGCGTCGGAGTCACGAAACCAGTTTACTCCCCTGCGACGACAATTGTTCAGGGAAGCGCCGCAGCCAGGTCGTCGCGCCACCGCAGTGTCGCGTCACGCAGTCCAGCGCGGTCGGGGCCGGCATCGAGGATCGCCCGTCCAACGTTGACGAGCACGGTCCCCGGCGGGCAGCGCTCGAACATTCTCGACACGTGGTCGGCGGTCGCCCCCTGGGCGCCCACGCCCGGCACCAGGAACGGCCCGCCGAGGGACACGAGATTGAACGCCGGACGGTCGCGCGTCGCGCCGAGCACCGCGCCGACGTTCCCGAGGCCGTCGTCGCGCCGGTTGAGCTCCGAAACCTGACGCAGGACCATCTCCTCGACCCGTTCGCCGTCGGCGGTGCGCGCCGATTGCAGGGCCCGACCCTCGTCGTTCGATGTGGCGGCGAGCACGAAGACCCCCCGTCCGTTCTCCTCGGCGAGGTCGAAGAACGGACGCAGCGCCATGACGCCGAGGTAGGGGCTGACCGTGACGGCGTCCACGCAGAGCGCCGAGCGCTCCCCCAGCCACGCCTCGGCGTAGCCGACGTTGGTCGGGGCGAAATCACCTCGCTTCGCGTCAGCCACCACGAGGATGTCGGCGTCACGCGCGTCGCCGATCAGTCGCTCGAGGACTCGCATGCCGTTCGATCCGAAGCGCTCGAAGAAGGCGACTTGGGGCTTAATGGCCGCCGCGACGCCGAGGACCGCCTCGAGGATCGCCAACGACGCGAACTCGACCCCTTCGACCGAGTCGGAGCGGTCCCACGCGTTCAGCAGCAGCGAGCTGGGGTCGACCCCGACGCAGAGCGGTCCGAGGGCGCGGACTCGCTCCTGGAGACGGAGGCCGAACGGATCACGCATGGGCGGCCCCAATCAACTCGTCGACGCTGCGGACCTGATGGCGGGCCATCCAATGCTCGACTCCTCTTTGCACGAGCCAGGGGGCCCGGGGGTTGGCGAACGTGGCCGTACCCACCTCGACGGCGTTGGCCCCGGCCATCAACATGGCGACCACGTCGTCGCCGTTGGCGACTCCGCCCACGCCGACAATCGCGCAGTCGCGGTACGCCTCGCGACAGTCGAAGACGGCCCGCAACGCGACGGGCAGGATCCCCGGTCCACTCAACCCGCCGCCCCCGTTGCCCAGCGAGGGCCGTCGACGCTCGAGGTCGATCGAGAGGCCGAGCACGGTGTTCACGAGCACCAGGGCCCCGGCACCGGCCGAGAGCGCCGCACCGGCGATCTCGACGAGATCTGGCGTGTTCGGGCTCAGTTTCACCCAGAGCGGTACCCCGACAACCAGAGAGGCCTGCACGATCTCGGCGGTAGCGGCCGCGGAGTGCGCGAACATCGTCGAGCGACCCTCCAGGTTCGGACAGCTGGCGTTCAACTCGAGCGCGACGATCCCGGCGCCTCGCATGGCCTCGGCGGCACCGGCGAACTCCTCGACCGTACGACCCCATATCGAGCCGACGACCGTCGCCCCGGCGGTCGCGAGGTCCGGCAAGTACCGCTCGCGCCACGCCGCGACGCCCGGTCCAGCGAGACCCACCGCGTTGAGCATGTGGACCCCCGACGCCGCGACCCGCGGCGCCGGGTTCCCCTCCCACGGATAGACCGCCAGCGACTTGGTGACGACGGCGCCGAGTAGGGCGAGGTCGCCGTAGCCCGCCAGCTCGTCGCCGTAGCCCGACGTACCCGCGGCGGTGAGGACGACCGAGCGAAGGGCGACCGCGCCGACGCGGGTGGCGAGATCGGTCATCCGTGGAGCTCCTGGAGCGAACGCACGCGCCAGCCGTGCGCGCGCGTGTCCGCGATCCCCTTGGCGGCGGCGAAGCCGGCGCTGAGCGTCGTGAGGCAGGGCACCGCGCTCCGGACGCACGAAGCACGGATCAGCGCGCCGTCGGCGCGCGCGCCGCCCCCCGAGGGCGTGTTGACCACGAGGTGCACGTCACCCGAGGCGATCAGCGACACGGCGTCCACGCCCAGGTCGGCGAGGCCGACCCTGCCCACGAGCGTGGCGACGACGACGCCGTTCGCCCGCAGATAGCCGGCGGTGCCGACGGTCGCGGCCAGCGTGAAGTCGAGCTCGGTGAGCTGGCGGGCCAGCGCCAAGCCGGCCACCTTGTCGCGATCGGCCAGTGACATGAAGACCTGGCCCTTGTCCGGCAGCCGGGTGCCCGCGGCCAACTGGGCCTTGGCGAAAGCGATGCCGAAGCTCTCCCCGACACCCATCACCTCGCCCGTCGAACGCATCTCGGGGCCCAGGACGATGTCGACGCCCGGGAAGCGGCTGAAGGGCAGCACGGCCTCCTTCACGCAAACGTAGTCGCGCTCCACCGTGTCG
>JAYSQJ010000022.1:0-1605 GCA_043721635.1 Acidimicrobiales bacterium
GAGGTCGGACCTAGCCGGCCGGCAGGAAGCCGGCCGAGCGCAGCGCGCGCTGGCCGACCGAGCCGAGCACGTAGTCGATCCAGGTCCGGGCCAGGGCGCGGTGGGTGGACGTCCTCACGAGGCCAATGGGGTAGCTCGTGATCACGTTCTGCGACGTCGGTATCGCCACGGCGACTCCTCGGCTCGCCACCGTGCGAGCATCGGTGACGTAGACGATCGCGGCGCTGGCGTCACCGGTCGTCACCTGGGCCAGCGTGGACTTGACGTCCTGGCCCAGGGAGATCCGGGAGGCGGGGATCACGACCTTGCTCATCGAGAGGGCCAGCCGCGCGGCCTTCCCGCAGGGCGCCGTCGCCACGCAGAGCGCCACCACCTTGGCCCGAGTGAGGTTGGCGATCGAGAGGATGTGCAGCGGATTCCCGGGCTTCACCACGATCGCGAGGGTGTTGCGCGTGAAGATCGTGGCCGAACCGGCGATGTTACCGGCCCTCTGGGCGCCCGCCATCTCCTTGGTCGACGCCGACGCGAACACGTCGGCCGGCGCACCCTGCTCGATCTGGGTGGCCAGGATGCTCGACGAGGCGAAGTTGAACGCGATCGAGGTGCCAGGATGCGCGTTCTGGAAACTCTTGCCCAACTGGGTGAAGACGCCGGTCAGCGACGAGGCGGCCGACACGGTGATCGAGCCGGTCAGCTTCGCGGCACTGGCGCTCATCGGTGTCACCCCGAGCGCGCCGGCCAGCGAGAACGAGGCCGCCGAGGCGCAGGCGATAATAGTTCGAGCCCACGGGGCGCGGCGTTTCGCGGGCCGTCTCAAGCGCTCGCCAGTTCGATAATGACATCGGTGGACTTCACGACTGCGGTCGCCAGATCGCCGACCTCGAGGCGCAGGTCGTCGACCGCTTCGCGGGTCAGTAACGAGACCACCCGGAATCGTCCGGCGCGCAGCTCGACGATGGCCGTGAGTCCGTCGCGCTCCACGCGGGTGACGACGCCGGTGAACCGGTTGCGGGCCGACTGGGAGAGGAACTTCTCGGGGGCGTAAGCCTCCTGATCGTCGTGGATGAATCGAGCGAGCGAGGCGCCGTCGACCATGCGGTGTCCGCCTTGGGAACGGTCGGTCTCGAGGCGGCCCTGGTCGCACCAGCGACGTACGGTGTCCGGGCTCACGCCGAGGAGCTCGGCCAACTGTCCGGGACGGTACTGAGCCATGGGCACCGAGGCTAGTCACGAAACTCGCGAATGACAAGATGCGGGAAGAAAAACTTTGTATATGCGGGCAATCAGCCCCGAGGTCATCGCATCTTGGGAGTACCGCTGCTCCCAGAACCGTCGCGGTCGCGATCGGCGTAGGTACGCCCCTAGTCTCGGCACATGATGATGTCGACCTTGCACCAGACGACGGCGGCTCACGGTTCCTACCGGACGGTACAACACTCCCGCGCCGTCCCCCTCCCACGAGTCGCCGAGGTCGACTGACGTGGCCAGTTCAGGGGGACAGCCGCCAACTGCGAACGAGTCCGTTGGCCCGTCCGCCTCGGACGGACTGGTCAAACTCAGCCACGTCAACGAGCACGGTACGGCCAACATGGTCGATATCACGGG
>JAYSQJ010000023.1:0-2760 GCA_043721635.1 Acidimicrobiales bacterium
GCCGGCACCGCCGCGGGGACAAGCGTCGACCTCGCCAAACTGGGCGTGCAAGTGCGAAACGTCGGCGCTATCGGCGACGACATCCTCGGCGATTTCACCTTGAGGCTCTTAAACGACAACGGCGTCGACACCAGATTCATCAGTCGATTCCCTTCGACGAGGACGTCGGCCACCATCCTCCCGATACGTCCGAACGGCGAACGACCGGCGCTGCACGTGCCCGGAGCCAACGGCGACTTCACGGCGGCGCACTTGACGATTGAACAGCTAAGCGCCATCACTGGCGCCTCGCTGGTCCACTTTGGCGGCATCGACGCAATGACCTCGCTGGACCCGGGCTCGGTGGGCGAGTGGGCGGCCAGCGCCAAGCTCAATGGCGCGCTGATAACCATGGACGTTCTGCGAAACGGTGACTCGCGTGCGCTGCACGCCATGGAGCCGGTCCTTCGCCACACTGACTGGTTCTGTCCGAACGACGAGCAGTTGCGGACGCTGACCGGCGAAGAGGACCTCGGCAAGGCCGCTCGCGTGGTGCTCGCGTTGGGCGCAGGGGGCGTCGCCGTGACCCAGGGCGAGCGAGGCTGCCGGATCATCGACGACGACGTCGACGTGACGCTGCCCGCGTTGAAGGTCGAGGTCCTTGACACGACGGGCTGCGGCGACGGCTTCGACGCGGGATTCATCACCGGCCTCCTCGCCGGTCTGACGCCCGAGCAGTGCGGCTGGGTGGGAACGGTCTGCGGGAGCCTCGTCGCCACGGGACTGGGCTCGGACGCCGGCATCACCAGCCTCGATCAGGTGGTCTCGGTCCTGAGCGGCCTCGACAACGACGACGCTCGGCAAGGTGCCCTGGCGCTCTTGACAGCGCAAGTGGCTTGATACGTGACAGTAGGGAAGGAGTACTCATGACTCTCCAACAACAAGGTGTGACCGGTTCTCCCGGTGGGGCCAGCCGACCCAATGACGCGGCGCTTCGCCGGCGCGCCGCCGCGGTAATACCCGGCGCCATGTACGGACACCTCAACGCGGCCTCGCTGCCGGCGGACTACCCGCAGTTCTTCGAGAGCGCTCGGGGCGCGAGGGTGACTGACGTCGACGGGCGAGAGTTCGTCGACCTCATGTGCAGTTGGGGACCGGTCCTGCTCGGCCACCACCACCCCGAAGTCGACGCGGCCGTGGCCCGTCAGGCCGCGCTCGGTGACTGCTTGGACGGCCCCTCGGCGCGGATGGTGGAGCTCGCCGAGCGCCTGACCGGGGTCGTCACGCACGCCGAGTGGGCGATGTTCGAGAAGAACGGCACCGACGCGACGACGCTCTGTTGCGTGATCGCGCGGGCGGCGACCGGTCGACGCAAGATCCTCGTCGCCCAGGGTGCCTACCACGGCGCAGCTCCCTGGTGCACGCCGGTGCTGTCGGGCACGACGGCCGAAGACCGAGCCAACGTGGTGCGCTACGTTTACAACGACCTCGAGAGCGTCCGTGAGGTCCTCGACGACGACGTCGCGGCGGTCCTCGTCTCGCCGTACCGTCACGACGCCGGCTTCGACCAGGAACTCGTCGATCCCGCTTTCGCGCAAGGCCTGCGCGACATCTGCGACGAGCTCGGGGCCGCACTGATACTCGACGACGTCCGCTGCGGACTGCGGCTCGAGTTCGGCGGCAGTTGGCAGGCGATTGGCGTCGAGCCCGACCTCTCCGCGTGGAGCAAGGCGATCGCCAACGGGTATCCCCTGGCCGCGGTCCTGGGAAACGACAAGTTCCGCACAGCGGCGACGACGCTCTTCACCACCGGCTCGTTCTGGTTCGCGTCGGTCGCCATGGCGGCGAGCCTCGCCACCCTCGACGTCATGGAGCGCGAGGACTCGGTCGGACGGATGCGTAAGTCCGGCGAGGTGCTGCGAGCGGGGATCGCCGAGCAGGCCGAACGGTGGGGCTTCGAAGTGCTCCAGACCGGACCGCCCCAGATGCCCTACATGAGCTTCGTCGGCGACCAGGACTACGAGCGCGCACTCGGCTTCGCGGCCGGCGCCCTGCGCAACGGACTGTTCCTTCACCCCCGCCACAACTGGTTCATCTCGGCGGCCCTGACGTCGGCCGACCTGGACGTGGCGCTGGCCGCTACCGACGCCGCCTTCGGCGAGCTCCGTCACTCGCTCGGCTAGCGACGAGGCGCAGCGGAGTCGTTGCCGATGTTCGACGTGCTGCCCCGTGACGGGTCGGGTACGGCAACTGCGTGGGGACACTTTGGCGAGGACGACTCCCTCAGGCGACTTCCTCGGGCGGCTCCACCTCATCACTCCCGAGGTTGTGACCGAGGCGGTGGGCGTTGTCCGTCGGGGCCCCTCGTTCGGGCTCAACTTCTCAATAACTGAGTTCCACCCACCGCTCGACCACACCCGGACCGAGGCCGCCACCGAGTATTGCGCGGGGGTCACGACGGAATCGAGGACCTCGACGTCTTCTTCGCGCAGATTTCGAGTCAACTGGACTCGCTGGTGCAGAGTGCGGCCATGCCGAACGTCGTCGTCAACGGCCGTTCGGTCGAGGACGTCGCGGTGCGTGGGCGCGACGCGATCAGCCACTGCGCGAAGTAGGCCGTCGTGATCAGGGGAGTCCTCTTCGAACTGCCGATTGGACGTTGAAGTCTTGCGGACCTCGTCCCCAACACCTTTCATGGTTCGGTCTCGATCACCGTCGACCAGCCGGGGGCGGCACGCAAGCTCGCCGGCGTGGCGTACAACCCGGCTGCGCGATCCTCGT
>JAYSQJ010000024.1:0-4549 GCA_043721635.1 Acidimicrobiales bacterium
ACCACGCGGGAGCGACGTCCACGACCTTTGGCGGCTACACGGCCACTTACACCGCCACCCTCGCGGTCACGACGAGCGATCCCACCCTCTCGGGGATGCCCTTCCCCGGCCTCCTCACGCTCACCCACGGCGCCCAGCACTGGACTCTCGCGCGACCGGTCGGCCCACGTATCGGCCAGCTCGGCGGGATCTGCGTCATCCGCTTCAAGAGCGAGTCGCATCCCGCGGTCATGGTCGAGGGCTTCTCCGGCGGCGCCCACTGCTGCATGGTCCCGGTCCTCTACTCGTTCGACGCCACCACCTCGACGTACGCGAAAGTGCTCGACCTGAGCGCCGCCAACTTCAAGAGCGCCCTGAAGTTCGACCCCAACGACGGCTACGTCGTCAAGACCGTCGGGGGCCAGGTGGTGCTCGAGACCAGCGACGGGGCCTTCCCCTACTACTTCGGCTGCTACGCGTGCACCCCGGCACCGATCCACCTGGAGGTCTTGCGCGGATCGAGACTGGTCGACGTGACGCGCGAGCACCCCCAGTTCGTCGAGTCCAACGCCCGCCAACTCTGGAGCAGCGTGGCGTCCGAGGAGAACGGCGCCGACGGCTACTTCGGCCTCTTCGGAAGCCTGGCCGCGTGGACGGCCGAGCAGTGCACCATCGGTCGGGGAGCCTCCGCGTGGTCCCAAGTGCAAGTACTGCAATCGAAGGGCGTCCTTAGCGACCAGCACTACTACCAGGGCACTTTCATGACCAAGGGATCGTTCGTGCCGACGCTGAAGAGCTTCATGCTGAACAACGGCTACTGCCGTGGTCAGTTCCGGAGTTGATTCGTTCGGTGAGGCGGACCACGAAGAAGAGGCCGTAACTCAAAGATTCTCAGAGTTTCGTGAACGGTGGCGATCGGCCGCTGACGCGACGCCCCGCCCGCGGCGCCTAGGTCGTCTCTTCGGCCTCGCGGGCGTTGGCGCCCGACGATCGCCAGTACTCCTGGACGATGACCTGCAGCGACCCGGCGATCGGTACGGCGAGCAGCACCGCGATGAAGCCGCCGAAGAGCCCGCCGAGCCCCGAGCCGATCACCGCGCCGACCATCACCGAGACGAAGACGAGCAGTGGATTGATCTTCACGGTGCGGCTCATCACCAGGGGGTTGAGGATGTGGTTCTCTATCTGGGTGTAGACGAGGAAGACGATCGCGGTGACGACGCCGGCGGTGACCGAGTGCGCGAGGGCGAACAGGATCGTCGGGATGCCAGCCAGGGCTCCGCCGATGGTGGGCAGGAAGTCGACCAGGGCGACCCAGAGGGCGAAGAGCAATGCGTAGGGCACGCCGAGCACGAGCAGCGTGATGAACACGACGACGCCCGCCACGATCGAGGTGAGCAGGTCACCGAGGATGTAGCCCGAGACCGAGCGGCTGACGGCGCTGCCGATTCGCGTCATGCGGATGGCGCGCTCGGGGGCGAGGAGCGTCGTGATCGATCGGCGCATCTTGGGCGCCTCGATGAGCAGCAGCACGACGAAGGCGAAGACGCCCAGCAGGGTCAACAGCACCGAGGCGGCACCCTTGCCGAGGGCCAGCGCCGGTTTGCCGAGACCGGTCGCCAGTGACGTGAGCTTTGTGGTGTTGCGCAGCACCCAGGACTGGACGTGGTAGTGACGAAGCAGGTGGCCGATCCAGCCGTGGCCCTGCTGGGCCTGCTTGATATAGCCGGGCAGCGCGTCGGCGAAGTGAGTGATGCCGTTCACCAGCGGGTAACCGAAGGCGACCGAGAGCCCGAGGAAGACCAGCAGGGCGAACAGGCTGACGATGGCGACCGCGGCGCCGCGGCGCCGCACTCGCCAGTTCTCGAGCATCACGACCAGCGGGTTCAGGATCAACGCAATGAAGCCCGCCAGCATCGCGATCATCAGGATCGCGCGCAGGCGGTAGAGCAACTGGCCGGCGAGGTACACGCCGGCGACGGCCGCGATGGTGAAGAGGATCGCCCGGACCGGCACTCGATTCACGTCCGCGGCGCGCAGCATCATCGCCCGTCGGGTCTCGTCGTACTCCCCGGAGGGGTCGAGTGGTCCCACCGGCTCGTTCACCGGCATCGCCGTGGCCCGCTCCCCCGGGGCGAACGGGCCGGCCGGCCAGGATTGACGGCGTCGTCGTCAAGTGTCATGCCGCCATCTAAACACCATGTCGTTAACGTCCGCAAGAGTCCGGGCAGGCGCCCGCGCCGAATCGGTCAGCCCGTGACCGTGACCGATAGGGAGAACAGTCGACTCGGCGGCAGGCACAGCGGATAGCAGTTCGGGCTGTCGACCGCGCTCACCTGGACCGCGCCCGGGGCGACGGCGCGGAACGTGGCGGTCGCGGTCATCCCGGCGCTCGCCGAGAGCCGTCGCAGCACTGCTCGATTGGACGTCGTCGGCGCACTCCACGTGTAGATCGTGGGGCCGACGAGGCGCAACATCAGCCGGTCGCCCCTCCGCAACCAGAAGTGCCGACCGCTGTCGACCAGGGTCGCGACGATGGTCCTCGGCGTGGTGAGGCTCGTCACCACGTCGACCCGCATCGACCACAGGCGCGCGAGGGCGGGACAGGCGACGCCCGCCGGACAGACAATGGTTCCGACCGACGTCAGGGTCGCCGTGCCGACCCGGTTCGCCGACACGGTCGCCGTAAGCCCGCCCTTGGCCGACTTCGCGATCCCCGCGACCGTCACGGCCGTCGAGCTGGCTCGGGGGTCGGACCAATTGAAACCTCGGTCGAGGGTGATGCCCATCACCGCGCCGATCTTCAAGTTCACGATGCAGGGCTCCGGCGAGGACGTGATGATCAGTGCGCCCCCAGCGCCCGTGCCGCAGGGCGCGACCGCGCGCACCGCCAACGGACCGACGTGAGGCGTTGCGCCACTCGTGGCGCCGTGGGCGACGCCGGGCAGCCAGAGCACGGTCGTGACCAGGGCCGCCGTCGCACCGAGTCGGACGCGGGCGTGAGTGGACCGAACTCGCTTCATCGCTCGATTCTCCCACCATCGACGTCGAAAGTGTCCTCAGGCCAACGGGGACGGGCGCGCGCCCGCGGCGCCGACGCGCTCGAGCGGCACCGTCCAGAGTACCAGCGCGAAGACGGCCGCGACAGCGCCCGCGACCAGCAGCGGCACGACGCCCGATCCGCGCCAACTGAAGCCGGCCCACACTCCCGCGACGACCACCGCCATGCCCGTCGCCCCCTGGTAGATACCCTGGGCCCGTCCCTGCAGGTCCGCTCCGACCAACGACGACGTCCAGGCCTTGCCGACGCCGTCGGTGCACGCGGCGAACATTCCGTAGAGGCAGAGGATGACCCACGCCAGCGCGTGGCTACGGGTGAGGCCGAGTCCGAGGTACCCGATGGCGAAGAACGCAACGCCGACGGCGTAGACCCGCGAGCGGTTCAGTCGGTCACTCAGTGCTCCGGCGGGGAAGCTCGCGAGGGCGTGCACCACATTGTAGGTCGCGTAGGCGAGGATCGTCATCGCGACGGAGAAGCCAATGTCGTGCAGTCGCAACAACAACAGCGCGTCGGGGAAGTTGACGAGACTGAAGACGGTGAGCAGCGCCACGACCCGGCGGAACGACCGGGGCAGCGCGACCGGGGCTCCGACGACTCTGGGGGCCGCAGACGGCGCTGTCGCGGCGCCCTGCACGATCCGCGACCTCGCTCGTCGGGGCTCGTGCACGAAGACCACGAGGCCGGCGCTCAGGAGCGCGGGGACGATGGCGATCCAGAGCAGGGGCCGTATGCGGTGGTTCAGCGCCTCGTAGGCGGCGAGTCCGAGCAGCGGCCCGAGGGCGGCCCCGGCGGTGTCCATCGCTCGGTGGAAGCCGAAGGCCTTGCCCCGTTGCGCCGCGGCGACGCCGTCGGCGATCAGCGCGTCACGGGGTGCACCGCGCAGGCCCTTGCCGAACCGGTCGACGCATCGCGCGCCGAGCACGGCGGGCCACGCGGTCGCGAGCGCGACGAGGAACTTGCCAAACGCCGCGAGGCCGTAGCCCGAGGCGATCATCGGACGGCGCCCGAGCCGGTCGGCGGTCCGCCCCGCCAGGGGCGAGACCATGGCGCTGAGTCCGTCGGCCAGTCCCTCGATCGTGCCGAGCACCGCCACGGGGGCACCGAGGACCACCGTGACGAAGATGGGCAGTATCGGGTAGAGCATCTCGCTGGCGGTGTCCTGGAGGAAGGAGACGAGTGCGAGGACCTTGAGGTTGTGCGTCAGCCACGAGCCTGACCCGGTCGCATCGCTCAGTGAAGGTTCCACCATCGCCGTCAGTCTCGCATCTGGTCGCCGGCGTCCCCGACTTTCGAGCCGCTTCGATTCCGGCTTCATACCTCGGTCGAGCGAAGCTCAGCACACCGGGATCACGAAGCCGCCCTGTGGCACCTCCTCGAGGACTCCTCTGCACTGCTGTCGCCGTGAGACCTGCAGGACCGGGACCATCATGACGACGCCCAGAGTCACGAACTGACGCATCGGCGAATGGCGCGTGACGGCGTTCGCTGGGCTCACTCGCTCGCGTCCGA
>JAYSQJ010000025.1:0-7237 GCA_043721635.1 Acidimicrobiales bacterium
GGAACCGAGGTGCGGATCCTCTCGATCGCCTCCACGCCGCGCACCCAGCGGCCCCAACCGCCCTTCATGACCTCGTCGTTGCAGATCGAGGCGAGCCGCAAACTCCGCTTCGACCCGGAGCGCACGATGCGCGCCGCCCAGCGACTGTACGAACAGGGATGGATCACCTATATGCGCACCGACTCGACGACGCTCTCCGACGAGGCGATCCGGGCGGCGCGGTCGATGGCCGCCTCGATGTTCGGTGACGACTACGTGGCCGATCAGCCCCGGCGCTACGACCGCAAGGTGAAGAACGCCCAGGAGGCCCACGAGGCGATCCGCCCGGCCGGCGAGGCCTTCCGCACGCTCGACGAGGCGCAGGCCCAGCTCGGCGGCGACGAGTTGGCGGTCTACGACCTCGTCTGGAAGCGGACCATCGCCTCGCAGATGGTCGACGCCCGCCTGACCCAGGACAAGGTGCGCCTTGAGGCGACCCTGGCGGACGTCGTCGACTTCACGGGACCGGTCGACCTCGGCCTCACGGCGACGGGGATGCGCATCGAGTTCCCCGGCTTTCGACGGGCCTACGTCGAGGGGACCGACGACCCCGAGGCCGAGCTCGCTGACCAGGAGCGGATCCTGCCACCGCTCACGCAGGGTGAGGTGGTGCCGGTCCAGGGCGCCGAGGCCAAGGGTCACGACACCCAGCCGCCGGACCGCTTCTCGGAGGCGACGCTGATCAAGAAGCTCGAGGACCTCGGCATCGGCCGTCCCTCGACCTACGCCTCGGTGATGAAGACGATCGACCGGCGCGGCTACGTCTGGAAGAAGGGCAAGTCGCTGGTGCCGGCCTTTCGGGCCTTCGCCGTCGTGAACCTGCTGCAGCACTACTTCGCCGACCTCGTGGACTATCAGTTCACCGCGTCGATGGAGGACGACCTCGACGAGATCGCCCAGGGCCGCCAGGACCTCGAGCCGTGGCTCCAGCGGTTTTACTTCGGCGACCCGGCGGCGCACACCGAGCTCGCCCGCGCCGGCCTCGAGAAGGTGACCCACGCGCAGCACGAGTTCGACTTCGCCGCGATCAACTCGATCGTCCTCGGCACTGCTTCCGACGGCCTCGCCGTCTCGGTCCGTTCCGGTCGCTACGGCCCCTACCTCGTTCACGGCGAGGACCGGGTCTCGATTCCCGAGGCCACCGAGCCCGACTCGCTCAACGTCGAGCGCGCCCTCGAGCTGCTCGCCGCGCCGAGCGGCGACCGCGAGCTCGGACTCGACGAGGCGACGGGCCTGGCGATCCTCTTGAAGGCCGGACGCTACGGGCCCTACGTGCAGGTCGGCGAGATGACCGATCCGAAGGACAAGCCCAAGACCGCCTCGCTGTTCTCGACGATGACGCCCGAGACGTTGACCCTCGACGAGGCCCGGCGGCTGCTGACCCTGCCGCGGGTCGTGGGCGAGCACCCCGACGGAGGCGAGCCGATCGTCGCCCAGAACGGTCGATACGGCCCCTACATCACGTGGGGCAAGGAGAGTCGGTCGCTCGAGGACGAGGACCAGATCTTCTCGATCGACCGCGAGCGCGCGCTCGCGCTGCTCGCCCAACCCAAGGCCCGCGGCCGCCGCGCGGCCGCGGGACCACTGAGGGACCTCGGCGTCGATCCCGTCACGAAGCGACCGGTCGTCGTGAAGACCGGTCGCTTCGGCCTCTACGTCACCGACGGCGAGACCAACGCGACGCTGCGCCTAGGCGATACGCCCGAGTCGATCTCGCTCGACCGCGCGTGCGAGTTGCTCGCCGAACGGCGCAACGCCGAGCCCTCGACTCGACCCCGCAAGGCCGTCAAGGCGGCGAGGAAGGCCCCGGCGAAGAAGGCCGGCGCGAAGCGCGCACCCGCGAAGAAGGCGGACGGGGCGGCGAAGCGCGCGGCCGTCGCGAAGGGTGCCACGACGAACGCGTCGTTGGCCGCGACGGCCCGGCACCTGGACGAGTCGTAGATGGGGCGCGGCACGTTCCTCGTCTTCGAGGGCGGCGACGCCAGTGGCAAAAGCACCCAGGCCCGCCGAGTCGCCGAGCTGCGGGAGGCCCACTTCGCCTTCGAGCCGGGCGACACCCCGCTAGGGGTGGACCTTCGACGCTGGGTCCTCGACGCGTCGACGCCGATGACCCCGACAACCGAGGCGCTCTTGATGCTGGCCGACCGCTCGCACCACGTGCGCACGGTCATCGAGCCGATGCTCGAGACCGGGCGCTCAGTGGTGTGCGACCGCTTCTTCGCCTCGACGCTCGCGTACCAGGGGTACGGGCGCGGAGTGGACCTCGAGCAACTGCGCGCCGCGACCGACCTCGCGATCGGGTCCTGCCAGCCGGACCTCACGATTCTGATCGACCTGCCCCTCGACGTCGCCAACGAACGTCGGACCTTCGACGAGCGCGACCGTTTCGAATCGGCCGACCTGGCCTTCCACCAGCGGGTGCGCGAGGGGTACCTGGAGATCGCCCACAGCTTCGGTCGCCGCTGGATAGTGGTGGACGGATCGCGCGACGAGGGCGAGGTCGCGGACGAGATCGACGCTCGACTGGCGGACCTCGGGTGGTTCGATGCCTGACGTCTTCGACGCGGTCGTGGGACAGGACCGCGCAGTGACTTCGATGCGTCAGCACGCCAAGAGCCCCGTGCACGCCTACTTGCTGAGCGGTCCGGTCGGCTCGAGCCTGCACGACGCCGCCCTAAGCTTCGCCGCCGCCCTGCAGTGCCCCGACGACGGCTGTGGCCGATGCGAAGTCTGCCGACTCGTGCTGGCCGAGGGCGACTCGGACGTGTACTTCGCCGAGCGCTCGGGGGTCTCGTGGCGCATCGACGAGCTGCGCGAGGCGGATCGCGTCGGGCGCCGTCGCCCCCTCGGCGCCGGCTATCAGATCATCGTCATCGAGGACGTCGAGCTGACGACCACCGGATCGTCACCGAGCGCCCCGGCCCTGCTCAAGTCCCTCGAGGAACCGCCGTCGCGCACCATATTCCTGCTCACCGCCGAGGACGTCCCCCCGGCCCTCGACACGATCACCTCACGATGCGTCGAGGTGAAGTTGAAGGGCCTCGGTGAGGCGGACCTGCGAGAGATCCTGGTGCGCGAGGGCGCGGGCACCGAGGCGGCGGCCGGGGCCGCGATCGCGGCGAACGGAAACCTCCGTCGGGCCCGGGTCCTCGTGCGCGACGACGACCTGTCCCAGCGGATCGCCCGGTGGCGGGCCGTGCCCGACCGTCTGAACGGGACGCCGGCCGCGTCGGCGGCCGTCGCTCTCGAGATCTCGCGGGCCCTCGACGACGCGATCGCGCCCCTGCAGCAGTTTCAGGAGGAGGAGATGGCCCACCGCATCAGGGACTCGCGCGAGATGGGCCAGCGCACGGTGGCGAACCGGCGCGACGTCGAGGCGCAGTTCAAGCGCGAGCAGCGCCGGTTCCGGATCGACGAGCTGCGCTTCGGACTGTCGGCGCTCACGGGCGTCTACCGCGAGCGCCTCGCCGAGAGCCTGGCGATGGGCGCCGGGCGAGACGCCAGGAGCGAGTACCGGGTGGGCGCGTCGATCAAGGCGATCGACGTGGTGGCCGAGGCGAACCGCCGCCTGTCGTCCAACATCGACGAGACGCTGCTGTTGAACGACCTGATGCTCTCGCTTATGGAGTTCTGAGCGGCTCGCCCGGAGTCGAACCGGACCCATCGGGTAACCTTTCTCCTTGCGCCTGGGTAGCTCAGTCGGTAGAGCAACGCATTCGTAATGCGTAGGTCAGGAGTTCGAATCTCCTCCCAGGCTCCATCACCCCGTCGATTCGCGCACCGCGGCGACGAAGTCGTCGGAGCGTTCCTCCCAGTTGCGGTACCGGTCAAAGCTCGGCGCCCCCGGTGAGAGCAGCACCACGCCTCCCGAGGTGAGGCTTCGGCGCCCCAGGGCGACGGCCTCGCGCATGGAGCTGACCGCGTGGCGCTCGATGTCCGGGCGCAGTTGGCTCAGCGCCTCGGCGATCCTCGCGCCGGCGTCGCCCATCGTGAGCACGACCGTTCGCTGCGCGCGTCCGGCCAGGGCCACGGCGAGGGGGATGTAGTCGACGCCGCGGTCGAACCCCCCGGCGATGAGCGCCACGGGCTCGTCGGCGAAGACCTCCAGGGCGGCGACCGCGGGCAGGACCGACGTCGCGAGCCCGTCGTCGACGTAGCGCAGTGTCGCGCCGTCGCGATCCTCGCTCGCGACGAGGCTGAGACGTCCCCGCAGCGGCTCGAAGAGGTGCGCGAGGTCGCGCACGCGACTTCGGACCTCCTCGACGGGGCGACCCGTCAGTCGCGCGGTGGCGTCCAGCGCCAGCGCCACGTTCGAGTTGCTGTGTGCGCCCATCAAGCCGAGCGACGCCGCGAGGTTCGTCTGGTCGGCGGGGACGAACGACAACTCGCCGCCCAGCTGGTCGGCGACCGCGCGCAACGTCGCGGTGTCGGGCGCGAGGGTCGCGTGGTCGCCTCCGGCCCTCGTGAGCGAGAGCTTGTCGTTGAGGTAGACCTCGAGCGAACCGTGCCAGTCCAGGTGGTCGGCGCCGAGCGACGTGACGACGACGATCCCCGGCGCTACGTCGATGTCGACGCACTGGAAGCTCGACACCTCGAGGACCAGCCAACCGCTCGACGTGTCGAGGGTCGGGTCGTAGGGCGGTTCGCCGATGTTGCCCAGGCGCAGGGACGCCTCGTCGAGACAGTGCAGGAAGTACGAGACGAGGGCCGTCGTGGTGGACTTGCCCTTGGTCCCGGTGATCGCGACGACCCGCGACCGGTCCACGTCGTGGAGCCAGAGGTTGAGCGCCGAAGTGACGGCGACGCCGCGCAGCTCGAGGTCGAGCACGTCGGGCCGCCGGCGCGGGATCCCGGGACTCTTCAGCACGACGTCACACGAGAGCAGCGCGTCGAGTCCGCCCGACGAGGTCATCAACACGTCGGGGCCGATGCCGGGGGCGTCGTCGACGAGTACCAGACTCCTGGCGACACCGGCGAGGCGTCGGGCCGCGGCGTGGCCCTCGACGCCGTAGCCGAAGATCCCGACCCGCCGCCCGGCGAGGTCAGCGAAGCCAGTGGGCCGGAACACGGCTCGGTCCTTGCGGGGTGAGCAGTTCGTCGAAGTCCCGATCGGGACTGGCCAGTCGCGCCAGTTCGCCCAGCCACTCGACGTTCGCCCACTCTTCCATCTGGCTCACCCGGGCGAGCGCCACTGCGCTCTCGTCGGGATCGCCCACGCATTCGAAGGGCTTGTGGTCGAGTTCGATGCCGACGAGGATGCGCAACTGCTCGCGGCGCGCGGGGTCGCTGAGTGGCTCGCATCCGAAGATGTCGCGCAGCGCCGGGCGGGTCAGGAAGGGAGCCAGGATGAGGTTGACGAAGAGGCACTTGTCGCACCTGCCGCACCAGTTGGCGGCGCGCAGCTCGCGGACCTGGGCGAAGGCGCGGTTGCAGCTGCGAAAGACGCGGTGGTAGCGGACGTGGTGGCTAAAGGTTTGGGCGACCCACAGCTCGCTGCGGTCGCGCAGGAAACTCGCGACCACGAACTCGTCACCGACTCGTTCGGCGATCGCCTCGGCGATCAGCAGCTCGGCTTCCCAGGACTTGCTCCACTGGTGGTTGACGTCGCGCTCGAGCCAGCGCAGGTTGGGCGCCGACGCCGAATGCTCGTTGCTCATGGCCACGCCGCCGCGTCCCGACGCGAGGGCCGCGACCGCACCGAGCAACGTCACCATCGCCGTCACCGGAACGTGTCCGGCGAAGAAGGAGTCGTCGACGCGCACGATGCGTGGATCGAGTCGTCGGGTCGCGCGCACGATCCCCAGACCCGTGACGGCCGCGGTCTCCTCGAGGGGGAGGAAGCGGCCGCTGCCCGGGCTCACGACGAAGAGCGAGCGCTCGACGGACTCGGCCAGCTCGGCCACGGTCACCACCGAGTCGATGCCGCCGCCGAAGGGGATCAGGACCCGGTTCGGGTCGATCAACGGCTCGTAGCGTTCGACGCCGGTACCGCCTTCGATGACCACGTCAGCGAGGGGCATGTCGTTGCGAAAGGCGAACTCGCCGAGCCCGTCGTGCAGGGCCGCGCGCAGCAACGCCGCGCCCTTCTCGCCCAGGGGCGTGTCGCCCACGTCGATGGTGCGCGCGGCGCCGGCCTTGTAGTAGGAAAGGCCGGCGAGGAGGTACCAGAGTTGGCCGATCGCCACGATCGCGGGGGTCGCCAACGAGCCCACGCCCTCGAAGGTCACGGTCTCGGTGAACTGGTCCGCGTCGAGCTCGAAGTGGCCCGTCAGGGTGTCGGCGGTCACGTCCAGGCCGGCGTAGCGAAAGACCCGCGCGCGTGTCCTCATGGGGAGCCCCCGTCCATTTCGCCCCATGCTACGGTGCGCCTCGCCACCAGGGCGAAGCGTCCGCAGGGGCGAACGGCCCGGTCGCTAAAGAACAGTTCGCCCCCGTCGGTGGGCTGACGGCTCACCGCCACGTTGGCGTCGTGGACGCCGAGACCGACCAGTTGGTGCACCGCCACCCGGCGCAGGTCGAGCCGCGACCGGTCCCCGACGTCGGGGTAGAGCGCGTCGGGTACGTCGACGAACTGCTCGGCGACGTCGGGTCCGACCTGGTAGCCCTCGTACGAGATCGACGGACCGACGAAGGCGTGGACCGTGTTCGGGTGGTCGAAGGCCGCCAGCGTGGTGCGCACGACGCCGCGGCGCAGTCCCCGCCATCCGGCGTGGACGACCGCGAATCGAGGTGTCGCCTCGTCGACCAGCAGCATCGGGACGCAGTCGGCGACCAGGACAGCGAGCGCCCAGCGCGTCGAGGCGCAGTGCAGGGCGTCCCCTTCGGTGCCGTCGCGCACCCGCTCGGCCTCGACGGCGGCGTTGCCGTGGACCTGGCGCACGATGACCAGGCGCTCGACACCGACACCGATCGCGTCGCTCACCCGACGCCGGTTCTCCGCGACGTGCTCGGCTTGGTCGCCGACGTGTTCGGCGAGGTTCAGCGTCGCGAACGGGCCGACGCTCACCCCGCCCCAGCGATCGGTGAAGAAGGCGTCGACGCCGAACCGTCGCACGCCCGGCACCGGGTGGACGGTGAGGGGACCGCGTACCTCGGGGGTGAGGGTTAGTTCGTCTGGCACGCCGGGCAGATTCCGCTGAACTCGACCACGTGGCGCAGGTCGAGGTAGGCGAAGCGACCGCCGATCTCGTGGGACCAC
>JAYSQJ010000026.1:0-2198 GCA_043721635.1 Acidimicrobiales bacterium
TGGGGAGGCGGGCGCCGTGGAACGTCGTGACGATGATCGTCAACGTCGCCGGTGAGAGGATGGCGCCGCCGAGCCCCTGCACCGCCCGCACGGCGACCATCTGGGTGCCGGTGGCGGCGAACCCGGCGCCGACGCTCGCCAGAGTGAAGATGAACAGCCCCGTCAGGTAGACGCGGCGGCGGCCGAAGATGTCGGCCGCGCGACCGCCGAGGAGCAGGAATCCCGCGAACGTGAGCACGTAGGCGTTGACCACCCACTGGGCGCTCGAGGCGCTGAAGTGCAGGTCACGGCCCATCCTCGGCAACGCAACGTTCACGATCGAGATGTCGAGCACCACCATGAACTGGGCCAGGCAGGCAATGGTGAGGACGATCCAATCGGGCGCGTGGCGCTGGGCCCGCGTCGCCTTCTCGGAGGGCTTCGTCTTCTCGGCCATTCGTCGAGTGTATTGGCGAGCAAAGCTGGGCTCACCGCGCGGCCAGTTGGCGGACCACGCGATTTGCGCAACACTTGTAGGCATGGCAGCTCAGTTCATCTTCACCATGCGGGACCTTCGGCGCTTCTACCCACCGGACCGCGAGGTGCTCAAGGGCATCAACCTCTCCTTCTACCCGGGGGCGAAGATCGGTGTCATTGGCTCGAATGGATCGGGCAAGTCTTCGCTGTTGCGGATCATGGCCGGCCTCGACGACGGATTCACGGGCGAGGCCCGTCTCACGCCGGGCTTCTCGGTCGGCTACTTGCCCCAAGAGCCCCAGTTGGACCTGACGAAGGACGTCGTCGGCAACGTCGCTGACGGCATTGGCGAGCAGCGCGACCTCCTCATCCGTTTCAACGAGGTCTGCGCCGCCTTCGCCGACCCCGACGCCGACTTCGACGCGCTGTTGAGCGAGCAGGCGAAGCTCCAGGCCAAGATCGACGCCGCCAACGCCTGGGACCTCGAGCGCACGCTCGAGATCGCCATGGACGCCCTGCGACTCCCGCCGGCCGACGCCGACGTGTCTACGCTGTCCGGCGGCGAGCGCCGGCGCGTCGCACTCTGTCGGCTCCTGCTCTCCAAGCCCGACCTGCTGCTGCTGGACGAGCCGACGAACCACCTGGACGCCGAATCGGTGGCGTGGCTCGAGCGTACGCTCGTCGACTACGCCGGCACCGTCGTCGCGATTACCCACGACCGCTACTTCCTCGACAACGCCGCCTCGTGGATCCTCGAACTCGACCGGGGTCGGGGCATTCCGTGGGAGGGCAACTACTCGTCCTGGCTCGAGCAGAAGCAGGCCCGCCTCGCCCAAGAGGAGAAGTCCGACAAGGTCCGCCAGGCCTCGTTGGAGCGCGAACTCGAGTGGATCCGGATGTCGCCGCGGGCCCGCCAGAGCAAGGGCAAGGCCCGCCTCAGCGCCTTCAACGAACTGGTGGCGGAGTCCGAGTCGGCCGACCGGCGCGCCGACAAGCTTGAGATTGCCATCCCGCCCGGTCCGCGCCTCGGCGACGTCGTCGTCAACGCCACCGACATCTCCAAGGGCTACGACGAACGACTGCTGATCGAGGACCTCTCATTCCTGCTGCCCCCGGGCGGCATCGTCGGGGTCATCGGCGCCAACGGCGCCGGCAAGACGACGCTCTTTCGGATGATGATCGGCGACGAGAAGCCCGACGGCGGCGCTATCGAGGTCGGCGCCACGGTCTCGTTCGCCTACGTCGACCAGTCGCGCGACAACCTCGATCCCCACGCCACCGTCTACGACGAGGTGAGCGGCGGCCAGGAGCAGATGGTCGTCGGCCACCGTGAGATCCACGCCCGGGCCTACGTGGCGAGCTTCGGCTTCAAGGGCAGCGACCAGCAGAAGAAGGTCGGTGAGCTCTCCGGCGGGGAGCGCAACCGCGTCCAATTGGCGAAGGTGCTGCGCGGCGGGGGCAACGTCCTGCTGCTCGACGAACCGACGAACGACCTCGACGTCGACACCCTGCGCGCCCTCGAGGACGCGCTGCTCACCTTCCCCGGCTGCGCCGTCGTGATCAGCCACGATCGCTGGTTCCTCGACCGCATCTCGACCCACGTGCTGGCCTTCGAGGGTGACGCGGTCGTGCGCTGGTTCGAAGGGAACTTCTCGGACTACGAGGCCGAGCGCCACAAGCGCCTCGGCACCGACGCCGACCAGCCGCATCGTCTGAAGTACAAGCCAATCACGCGCTCCTGA
>JAYSQJ010000027.1:0-3477 GCA_043721635.1 Acidimicrobiales bacterium
GAATGATCGGGGACCGCTCGAAGACGAGAGGGCAAGTCAGGCCCAGTCGCTCGTACACCTCGAGCGGAATGGAGATGTCCGCCAAGTACAGGTCGCCGACCACCTCGACTCCTCTTTGAAGTCCGATCTTGGGTAAGCCGAGGGCCATTGTCGCGGTCGCACGCACGCAGCGATCTCCGAAGCGGCCCGTTGTTGGATCGAGGCCACTCGACAGATCGAGGCTAAGCCGTGGCCCTCTCTGTTGGTTGGTTCAGTCAATCAACTCGGCCAATCCGCCGTGGGGCGCGCCCTCGAGCGAATAACCCACCAGCCCGTCGATGACGACATCGGCCCCGACGGGAGTCGTGGTGGCCCGAAGGCCCGTTGCTCGCACGGTGTCCAACTGGTGGGCCGTCTCGACGCTCAGGCGTTCGAGCCGCGCGCCGACGACCGTCACTTCGACACCGCGACTGTGAAGATGACGAGCCGCCGTCAATCCACCACCGTCGTTGTGGCCCGGACCAAACTGCACCGTGGCCGAACCAGGGTTGAATAACTGGATCGCGACTTCGGCGAGAGAACGACCGGCGTTCTCCATCATCTGGAGCAGAGTAATCTTGAACTCGACCATGGCAATCTCGTCGACGCGCGTCATTGGCGCGAGTCAGCAGTGGAAGAGCTCTTTCGTAGTTGGCGATCATCGTCGTCGAATTTGGAATTGATTGTGAGATGGCCACCGCACGGCACGACGGCGCGATTAGGCGTCGACCTCGATTAGGGTCGAAAGTCCGAGATCGCCTTCGATAACGCGGGCCTTTTTGGCACCGTGGGTCTGAGCGACCAGCGTGCCCGACTTGAACAGTCCAATCGTGGGAATGCTCTGGATCGAGTAGTCGGCGGCGACGCCGGAGTTCAGATCAACGTCGACCTTCACGACGCGAAGCGCGTCGCCGTAAGCGGCGGCGAGGGCGTCGATCTCGGGGGCGACCTGCAGGCACGGGCCGCACCACGTGGCCCAGAAGTCCACGAGGACCGGTACGGGTGAGTTCAGAACTTCACGCTCGAAGCTCTGGCGGTCGTTGGCATGAATGATGTTGGTCATACCCCATGAAACACAAAACGTCGTCCAATATTCCCTATTTCGATCCGGTGCGCTCACGGTCACTCGGGCAACGCGAGGCGCTGAGGTATCCGAAGCTGGCCACGCAGAAGGGGACCACGAAGTTCGTAATCACGCGAACAAACACGCCCAGCGTGAATCGCCCCTGGAATACGGCGTCGCCCTCATTCACCAGCGACAGCATCGTGCCCACGAACAGCGCCACCGGCAGCGCGGTACGCGCAGTGTGACCTCGCGCCACTAGGCCGAGGGCCTCGGTGAAACTGGACCACTGCGGCGCATCCCTTTCGGATCGCTTCATTCGGCTCCTGTCGCAGGGCCATCAAGGTTTCGATTATCAGCCACGGCCGTGCCAACGAGCCAAGCAACTGGACTCCACTTAGGATGCCGTCATCGCACGGTATTCGCCCGAACCTTTGTGGCGATGAGCTTGAAAGGCCAACGACTGATCATCCGGTCGTGGAGCGCCCAACGCGAGCCACGCCTGGCACGACGAATGGGCCCGTTCGATGAGTTCGGCGGTGTGCGAGAAGTCAACCGGCGAAACCGATATCGGACAGAGCGGGGGTACAACACGCAAATCGATTCGGCTTTGGTAGAGGGCGATGTCCTCACCCAGCCGTCGCTGCACGAGCAGGTTCAATGCCTGCAGGGCGACTCCCAAGGCGCTCTTGGATTCCTGTCTCAACGCGCACGAATACCCGGTGGGCAGCACGTACACGGTGGTGGCGCCCCACTGAACCGCGTGTGAGATCGGCGCGTTGTTGATCACGCCTCCATCCACATGGGACCGCCCCTCGATCATCACTGGCGGAAACACCCCGGGAATAGACGCGCTGGCGATGACGGCTTCGATCGTCGATCCGTTCGTCAGCAACGTCTCCATTCCTGAGTTGAGGTCGGTACTCACGATACCGATGGGGATTAAGGCGTCTTCGAGATTGCGAAATTCAAGGTGCCGTTCGACCAGTCGACGCAGTGCGTGTGGAGCGACGAGGTGATTGCGACGACCAAAGAAACCTCCAATACCGGTCAGCGGGCTGCTCGGAAACACGTCACGGCGTTGCACGCCTCCCCAGACATCGGCCAGAGCCCGCGCGCCATCGAGGCCCGGTCGGCCGGCCACCCACGCTGCGTTGATCGCCCCAATCGACGCGCCGACCACGTAGTCAGGAGTCACGCCGTGTTCGGCGAGGGCCACGAGCATTCCGACCTGAGTGGCACCGAGGCTTCCACCACCTGAAAAGACGAAAGCTGTCGTCACGCTCGCTCCTCTCCGTGTGCTTCTTGCGGTTGGTTCTGAAGGGTCGTGAACCGTGAGCTGCCCCTTGACCCTCGCGTCGTCCAATGCTCCACTACGCGCCACGTGACGAAGACGTCGACCGCCACGCCGTCGAGCGCCCAGCTGAGGGAGTGGAGGCCCAGCAGGTCGACGAGGAAGCTCGCCACAAGGATTACGCCGATCGTGAGTCGTCGTAGTCGCCGGAATCGCTGAGGGCGTTCGAAGTTGTGAATAGTCGTCGCGGGGGCGATGATCTGTTTCGTGGTGATCGGTGGTAGTGATGGTTCATTTCGATTGACTGTCGTGGTCATTGATTCAGATCTCTCTCATGGGCGACCGCGGATGTGGTTCGCTGGACGTGGAACCCGATCACGTGGATGGGTATTCCTTTCGTTCGAATGCCTGTCGTCTGTGATGTTGCCGATGTTCGAGATTGCGCTCGGGTTCAATTCATGGGGTGGCGTCCCGACCTACCGGGATTCCTCAATTTGCGTACGGCCAGACGGGTTAGTCGAGCGAATTTGCGGTGAACCTCTCAAACGCGAAGCTGATGCACGGCGCGAGCTAATCGTCGCTCGGTGGGAAAATATGCGCAGGAGCGCAGGCGTAGGTTCACGAGTGAGCGTCGAGGACAACGCCACCAGCGACACCCTGACTCCACTCCGTCAACTTCCGCAGGAGAGTCGCGAACTGCTCGAACCGCCTTGGTCGGTTGAGGTGGTCATCCGTGATTCACATGGTCAGGCGCCCGCAGGGCGTCAACACGGTGATCGCGGCGGCCAGCGCTGGCACTGCAGTAGGTTTCGCGCCGATGTTCACTCGAGGGCTCAACTATGAAGCTCGTCCGTGGTCAATACACCTAGGTCGCCTCGTAAATTCTGTCGAAGAATGATCGGTCCGGCCGAATAGCCTTGGCATGTGAGGCCCGGTGGAATACCTTTGCCTCGGCGAGGGTTTGACTCGAACGTGGACACGGATTTGGTCGTCATTGGGGGAGGAGCGGCCGGTTTGTCGGCAGCACGCGCAGGGCGGCGGCGCGGCGCGACGGTCACCCTGGTGAGCGACTCGCCTCTGGGCGGTGACTGCACCTTCACGG
>JAYSQJ010000028.1:0-1560 GCA_043721635.1 Acidimicrobiales bacterium
CGCACCGGTTTCGTGGCGTGGTATCGCCGCCAGGACCGTCAGTCCCGAACGGCGCTCGCCGAGTCGTTGACCGCGTCGGTGATCGAGCACACCGAGGAAATGGTCCGCTACCGCTGGGAGAGCGGGGCGAGGGCGATCGTCTCGGACACTTTCGCGACTGCGGTCGGGTCGCCGGACTGGTCCGAAGCGCTGAGACCGTACGGGTTCTTGCACCGGGTCCTCATCGGCCGGCTCGGCCTCGCCATTGGTGAACTGTGGGACCTCGCGGAGTTGGGCGGCGACGGCGCACTCGACGGGTGCTACCAGTTCCTGCTCGTCAGCGGCCAGGTGGGCGTCCCCAGGGGGATCGGCTCACCTTGCAACGCCCGGGCCAACAAGTGATTCGTAGTTTATTTTGGTTGGACGTCCGGCTTGTGTTGAGGACGGTCCTGACGTAGGCTCGCCCGAGTAGCAGTCGACTTCGGTCCCGTCGCGCTAGTTAAGGCGAGGGACGCGAGCGAGGAGTGGGGGGTAATCGTGTCCAGGAATCTCCATGCAGGGCTCTCGAGGGCGAGCCGACCAAAGGGACTGATGGCGCTCGCCACCGTCGTGGCGTCGTGCTCGCTTGTACTGGGCGTCGTGCCGATCAGCGCTTCGGCCTCGGGTGGCGTCAACACCTCGGCCAAGTGCAAGGGCACGCCGGTGAAGGGCGGCTCGCTCACCTACGCGCGCCAGACCGGTCCGGTGACGCTCAATAACTTCTACCCGACCAACGGCAACGGCGACATCTTCGCCGACACGTTGCTCTATCAGGGTCTGGTGCAGCCCGACCCGAAGGGCACGACCCAGAACGTCGTCCCCGCGGTCGCCAAGAGCTGGTCGGTGTCGGCTAACGGCCTGACCTACACGTTCAACCTCCGGCCGGGGATCAAGTTCTCCAATGGCACGCCGGTCACGGCCGCGGACGTCGTCTTCTCGCTCAACTACTTCGCCAACCCGAAGCTCGACGAGACGGCGGTGCTCGCCGGTGGGTTCAAGAGCGCGTCGGTCGTCAACGCCTCGACGGTGAAGATGACGCTCTCGGCGGCCACGCCCGGGATCCTCTACAACATGAGTATCTTCGACGCGTTCATCGTCCCCCAGGCCCTCGTCACGAAGCAGGGCAAGGCCTTCTGGAACAACCCGGTCGGCACTGGACCGTTCAAGCTGAGCAAGTGGGTGCGTGGTTCGTACATCACCTTCGTGCGCAACAAGTTTTACTGGGAGCCGGGCCTGCCCTACCTCGACAAGGTGACCTACCAGTACGCGTCGAACGACAACACGAGGCTCTTGGACCTGGAGAACAACCAGGCCCAGATCGCCGACGGGATCCCCTTCACCTCGGTGCAGAACGTGAAGTCCAACGCGAACCTCACGCTGCAGCCAGCCCAGGTCCCCTACTGGGTGGGCCTGTGGATGAACTTCCAGCGCAAGCCCTTCCACGACCTCAACGTCCGTAAGGCCATGCAGTACGCGATCGACAAGGCGACGATCAACAAGACCGTCTTCCAGGGACTCGGCACGATACCCAACAGCGTGCTG
>JAYSQJ010000029.1:0-1834 GCA_043721635.1 Acidimicrobiales bacterium
GAGTCCTGGTCCAAGAAACTAGAGCCGTACCGGTACCGGCGACCGATTGAGTTGCCCACTGACCACCTTTTCCGCTCTGCGATTGACTTGCGGCCACCGAGAAAGTGCAGCCTTTTCCCAAAAACTATAGCGACGGCCTCTTCGAAAGTGGTGGAACCTCAGCGATACTTCTTCGTGACGGAAAGGCTCGACAGGCCGGTAAGCGACCCCTTGGACCCCTCACCCGAAACCGGCAGCCACGTCGGGCGCCACGAAAATTCCCATCCGCGACAACCTCGAATGCTCGACAAAGTCCGTAGAATGACAGCGTGCAGAGCGACCGACCTCCCATTCAACGCCGCCCGCCGTCGCCGACTCGGGACTTGGGATGCCGTTGTCTCGGTATTGTGGCAAAAACAATCTGGGGGGGCGGTAGGGAATCGTGACGAAGATCCTGGTCGTCGAGGACGATCTGGCCAACGCCAATCTGCTCGAGCGATACCTGACGGGCGAAGGTTTCGAGGTCGCGATCGCGATCGACAGCGCCGAGGCGCTGCGGGCCACGGCGTCCATGACGCCGGACCTCGTCCTTCTCGACATCGGCCTCGGTGAAGAGGACGGTCGCGACATCTTGAAGGAGATCCGGCTCATCAGCGACGTGCCGACGATCTTCCTGACCGGTCGCGGACTCGAATCCGAGCGCATCGCCGGGCTGAAGTTGGGGGCCGACGACTACATCGTCAAGCCCTTCTCCCTCGGGGAGGTTTCGGCGCGCATTGAATCAGTGCTTCGCCGAGCCGGCGCCAATCTCGCCCAACACCAGATCGACGCGCCGACTATGCGCTTCGGCGATCTGTTGATCAACGAGAACACCCACGAAGTCCACATGGGTGGGGGGTTGCTCGAGCTCACGTCCAAGGAGTTCGCGCTGCTGGTCTTCCTCGCACGCTCGCCGCGCCAGGTCTTCTCGCGCGAGCAACTGCTCGAGCACGTCTGGGAGTCGTCGGGCGAGTGGCAGAACGAGGCAACGGTGACCGAGCACATCCGCCGACTGCGGGCCAAGCTCGAGACCGATCCCGACCACCCGCGCTGGATCACGACGGTGCGCGGCGTGGGCTACCGCTTCGAAATCGAGTCCGGCACCTCGTAGGTGCTGGGCGGTCTCAGCCGCGCCGCGTCAGGAGTTCGTGCACGCCGTCGATCAGTTCGCTCGGCTTAAAGGGCTTGGCGAGGAAGCTCGACTGACCCGGTGTCAGTTCGGCCACGATACTCGCGTCCTGGGTTCCCGAAGTGAGTAGCACCCGCAGCGACGGGAAGCGCGACTGGAGGATCGCGGCCAGTTCGCGGCCGTTCATCCCGCCCATGACGACGTCACTGAGCAGGAGGTCGAAGGCGCCGTCGAGCTCGCTGGCCAGCTCCAACGCCCGCTCCCCCGAGTCACTCTCGATCACTTGATAGCCGTTTCGCTGCAGGACCTGGCTCATGAGGCGTCGAAGCACCTCGTCGTCCTCGGCGAGCAGCACCGTCGCCGAACCGCGCGGTCGCTCGACGTCGGCGCGCCGCACGACCTCCAACACCGGATCATCGACCACGGGAAGCAGGATCTCGAACGTCGTGCCCTGGCCGACCTGCGACGAGCACCGGATCGCTCCCCCGCTCTCCTCGACCAGCCGACGGGCCGACGACAGCCCCATCCCGGTGCCCTTGAAGGGCCCCTTCGTCGTGAAGAGTGGCTCGAAGCACCGCTCCCGGGTCCCCACGTCCATGCCCACGCCCGTGTCGGCGACCGACAACATCACGAAATCGCCGGCGAACAGGCCCCGTTCGACGGCTCGCGCGCGCTCGAGCGTGACGT
>JAYSQJ010000030.1:0-4335 GCA_043721635.1 Acidimicrobiales bacterium
AGCGCCGGCGTGATCATTGTCGCGCCGCTCGGGGCCGTGACGGCGTCGTTGGCGTGCGCGACGGTGGCCGACAGGCTCACGGTGGCGTTGCCCTTAGAGCCGTTCGGCGCAGTGATGGAGATTGACGCGCCCGTCGCAGTTGATCCCGATGTCGTGAACTTCAGGGTGTAGGTACCCTTCACTGAGCCGGGACCCGTCGTCGAGTGCGTGATGCTCTGAATCGTGGGCGCGACCGCGTCCACGATCGACTTGAGCGTGCCCGTCTCGGAGTAGCCGCCGCTGGAAAGAGCCTTCGCGGGCGCCGAGTCGATCACGCTGACGAGGGCGTCAATGATCTTCCTCGCCACGGCCTGATTAGCGACCGCCTTCGCCTGGGCCGCCGTCGACGGCGTCGGGACGATCGAACTGAGTAGGTCCTTGGACAACTCGAACCATCGTCTGCCTAACAGGAGCTGGGCGCCCGCCAGCTGCGCCGGCGTGACGTTGAGGCCCGGGATGCCGGACAGACTCGACAGGTCGACCTTCAAGTAGATATTCGAATCGACCACCCGGATGTCGGCGAAGGACTGGTCCGCGAGGTTGAAGACGAATTCGGCGTTGGCCTTGTCGTTGACCTGCGAGAGGGGACCTCCGGAGGGGTTCTGATAGCGCATGTCAACGGACACGCCCTTCAGGACCTTCTGGGCCTTGGCCATGCCCGCGCCTGAGACGGAACCGGTGAGGTGGACTTGGAGATACGTCGACGCGCCCAATGATGCAACGGACTCGTTGATGGACGCCTTAGTAGCGCTGCCGCACGCGGACAGGCCCAGCGAAGCCGCGACAACTCCGAGTACCACGAGCAGCCTTCGCACGATCTCACCTCTCCTTTGACGTCGTCGTCACTGGGCTATTGACCAACAGAACCCGCGCGACGGACTTTTTCCGAACTTTAGCACCAGGGACTCGCGAAGGGGGTACTCGGCCGTTCACCGGCAACCCCTTCGTCGTGCGATGACCAACGTCAATTGGATTCTACGGTCACCGATGTTCTCCAGGTGACACCAATTGAATCCACCGTCGGGCGGACGGCCATCATGGAGCCAGAAGCGCTCGCCCGTGCAAAGGTCGACCGGATGACGAGGGCGGATATTATGGTGCATGGCCAATCGCACGTGGGACCGACTGACGTCGTTGCGCCTCCGTCGGGGACTGGCTCCGCGTGTCCGTGGCGCGACGGGCCCCGGTAGCCCTGATCAGGTGGGACACCCGTTCTCCCCCCAGCGACCTGCGAGGTAGGCATCAATGTCCCCGACCACCAGCAGTTCGACCGAGATTGTCCGACGGGTTTTCTTGAAGATCGACGAGGAAACGACGCTCGGGGCCGTCGACTCATTGGACTTACGCGGTCACGGCAAGATCAGCGCGGTCGTCGGCATTCCGCTGCGCAACCTGCAACAACGTCGTGACGTGACGACGTTCGCCACGACGGCACCTATCGCGGCACTGCACGCCTTGCTCGAGTTGCTGGCCCTCACGCCACTCGAGAAGGTTGTGGCGGTGCTCGGCGATGAGGCGGACAATCCCTCGTTCGAGGAATTGCAATCGGCCGTGGATCATCTCCTGGGCGACGGGTGCAGCGTGGATGACATCGTGGCCCTGCTCGCCTTCGCGGTCGTGGAGGAGTTCGCGGCGGCCGGGCACTGCCGGCGCCTCTTAGGCGAACGCGCGCAGTTCGAGCTACCGGCTCTGCCCGACGCCGTCGCGACGTCATCGCTGGTGGTGCCCAAGGTCACCGATCCCCAGATCCGCGAGGAGCGCCGGGCCCGTCGAGAGCAGGAGAAGCAGCGAAAGAAGGGCCCATCGTCGCTCCGGCCAGCCCGACCGACCAAGGCCAAGCGCGAAGAGCCGTCGCCCTCGCCGGCGAGTGGCGTGGCGACCTCACTGACCGTGCCGGTACGGCGACGAATGCTCTTGACCCCCGCCGAGTTGGAGCGGTTCAATGCCGAGCACCCACTGGCCGGCTGGGTCGTGCTCGCCGAAGTTCCCTTCGACGCCGTCGACCCGACGATCCCCGAACAGAGGTCCAAGGAGCGGCCGGCCCTCGTCGTGGCCGCGAACGACGAGGGCGCCCTCGTCCGCGCGATCTACTCGAGTCCCACGGTGTCGCGTCGCCTGTTCCAGGCGTGGCGCCGGCTCGGCCTCGATCACGTGTCGTACATCGACGACGCGCGGGTGGTGCTTCCCGGCGCTACCGACACGTTGAACCGTCTGGGACGGCTCAACGATCGGGAGTGGAACGCGCTGCTCTAATCGAGCGCACCAACAGCACGGCGCCTCCGATCGCCAGCGCGACCCCGGAGAACTGCACCCCGATCGATCCGCTGTGGGACTGTTGGCCGAGCAGGAGGCGCTCGTCGACCGAGCGCACGACCCCCCAGACGATCATGGCGGTCGCGGTGATCAGCCCGACAGGACGCGCTCGCCAGTGCCATTCGATCCCGATAAGGCTCAGCCACAGCAGCGCGTCCTCGGCGCCCTGGATCAGCGGCACGGGGACTCGCCGGCCCACCTGGCCGGAGTAGGCAAGTCCGAACCACTGGTGGGTAAGGTGACCTCCGCCGTTCACCATGAACTGGGGTCCGAGCACGCGGCCGAGCGCCCAGCCGGCGATGAGGGCGGGCACGAGCGCGTCCGCGAATCGCGCGACCGAGCTCTCCGGCCACCAGTGGCGCTGCAGGTGGAGGCCGACCGGCACGGCGAGCGCGAGTCCGCCGAAGCTCGCGAGGCCGCCCTGCCAGACGGCGATCCACTGCGCGGGGTGACCGGAGTAGTAGCCCCAGTTGGTGGCGATATGGGCGAGGCGTGCGCCGACGAGCCCGCTGACGATCAACGCCACCGCGAACTTCGCGAAGGGCGTGACGTCGAAGCCGGAACGGGCCAAGCGCCGGCGCGCGTAGAGGTACGAGACGTACGCGGCGACGGCGAGGCCGAAGCCGTAGACGTGGAATTCGAGCGGGCCGAGGTGAAACGAAGTGAGAACGCCCGACACCCCTAGCCCCGGGGGCGACCGAGTCCCACGAATCCGTAGTCGAGGCGAACCGGATTGATGCTCACCTGCGTGCCGCTGTGGGACGCCTCGATCATTTGGTTGTGGCCGATGTACATCGAGACGTGCTCGTCACCGTTGTAGCCGTAGAAGAGCAGGTCGCCCGGTTGGATGTTCCACAGTGGTACGCGCGTCGTCTCGTTGTACTGCGCGCCGGAGTAGTGCGACAGGTGGATGCCGGCCGCGTCGTAGGCCAGCATGATGAGCCCCGAGCAGTCGACGCCCGAGCGGCTCGCGCCGCCCCAGGAGTACCAGACGCCGATGTAGCTGAGGGCAGCGCGGATCGCGATATTGGCGCGCGAGTTTGGAGGAGGTGCCGGGAAGCCGGAGTTGACTGGCGCGCTGGAGAGCGTGGCGGCGCTCTTGGCCGCGGCGGCAGACTGGGCTTGGGCGATGTAGGTCGCGATCTGGCCCTTCACCTGGGCCAGGGTGTTCTTGAAGGACGCCTGGAGCAGCTTGTAGGAGTGGAAGGTCGTGGCCGCCACCCTCGTGTTGGAGGTGGCCGCGGCGTCCTCGCCGGCCAGGATGCTGCGCTCTCGGGTCAGCTTGATCCGGTAGTTCTTAAGGTTCGCCAGCGTCGTCGAGATGTTCCCCTCGGCCAGCTGGTTGTAGACGTTGGTGGCGCCCACCTGGGCGGCGTTGGGCGAGAAGAGGGGGTTGCTGCTGGCGGCCGAGCCGTTGGTCACGTAGGCGAAGACCGCGTCGGCGCGCAGTTGCAGGTTGCCCTTGTCCAACTTGCCCTGGATCGAGGCGACGACCGCCTTGGTGTTGGTGATCTCATTTTGGATCTGGTGGAGCTTCAACTGGGTCTGGTCGAAGCGCTGGCCCAACCGTTCGACCTGGCCGTTGATCGTGTTGATCTGGTTCAGCAGTGTGGCCGCCTTGGCCCGGTCGGTCGTGATCGAAGCGGCACCGGAGGTGCGCGGGGAGATGGCCACAGTGCCACCGCACACTGCGACGACAGCCAGAATGGAGATGATCCATCGGAACTGCCTAAGTTCCCTTGCCGGCCGTAGCGTCGGAGGCGCATCGCGCACGACGTTTGTCACGCGACAACCCTACCGGCTCGGTCCGAACTGCGTCGCCCCAAGGTCGCGAGGATCTTTTGAAGTACCTGATCAAACCGGGTGAAATCTTTTGAGCCGGCTCGCGATTCGTCGAGGATCGATCACGGGAGGTGCCGAGAATAGGCTTTGGCGCATGTCCTTGCGCTCCCGCCACCTGCCACGTCGTTCCTGTCTCTCGAC
>JAYSQJ010000031.1:0-1747 GCA_043721635.1 Acidimicrobiales bacterium
ACTCGCTCGTGCAGGCTCCGGTAGAGGTCGTGCGCGAAGGATTCAGCCTGGTCCGCCAGGTCGGGACGGCCGACGCTCTCGAGAAACAGCGTGTCGCCGGTAAAGATGGCGGCCTCCCCCAATCGGTACATCGTCGAACCCTCCGTGTGACCGGGAACGCTCACGGCCGAGATGGTGAGCTCGACGCCGGCCGCCAGCGCGATCGTGCCACCGTCGGTGAGTGGGACGTACTCGAAGGAGAACGGATCCGACGGGCTCAGCCACAGGGCCGCGCCCGACGTCTCGGCGAGCGCGCGCGCGCCGCTGAGGTGGTCGGCGTGCAGATGGGTGTCCAGCACGTGAGTCAGCGTCCAGCCGTGCTCGCGCGCGACGTCGAGGTATCTCGACACGTCCAGTGACGGGTCGATGACGACGCAGTGGGACCCCGCACCGATTACGTACGAGAGACAGCCCTTGCCCCGACGACGGACCTGGACCACGGTCGCTCCGGCGAAGTCGCCGGTGACCGAGTCGTAGGTCGAGGCCCACGCATTCATGCCGCCGCCGAGGACCTGGCTCGCGAGGCCGTGCCTCGCCAGGATCGCCGCCCCCTCGAGGGCGCGCGAGCCGACTGCACAGATCGCGACCACGTGGGCGTCGGACGGTATCTGCGCGACGCGTGACTCGAGGTCGCCGATCGGCACGTTGTGCACGCCGGGAATCTGCCAGTCGGCCACCTCGTCGGGTTCGCGCACGTCGAGCAGGTAGAGGTGTTCGTCCGAATCGAGGAGGGGGACCAGGTCCTCGGTCGTGATCGTCGAGATGAGTTCACTCTGTGCCATGGCAGAAGTGTAGGAGTAGATTTAATGACAACGGGTCAGGTCGCGACACCCAGGGAGCCGTCATGATCGAACTGCGCATCGTCACCGTCGTCGAAGCCACGGGGCTGTTGGCCGACGGCGCCCTGATGCTCGACGTCCGCGACGACAAGGAGTGGGAGGCCGGTCGTGCGCCCGGCGCCTGGCACGTCGCACTGAACGACCTGCCCGACCGGCTCGACGCCCTGACCAAGGATCGACTGATCGTCTGCGTGTGTCGAAGCGGTGCACGCTCGTCGCGCGCGGGCAAATTCCTGGTGGAGCAGGGTTACGACGCGGTGAACCTCGAGGGCGGCATGATCCAGTGGGCCACGCAGAACCAACCTCTCGAGGGTGACCTCGACCAACCCACGATCATCTAGGCCGATCTGCGTGACCTTGACCCCCGGACCCATCACCGCGCTGTCGGCCGCCGTGCGCGAGGGGCGCCTCAGCGCGACGGCGCTGGTCACCAGTTCCATCGAACGGCTCTCGAGAGCCAATCCCGTGCTGAACGTTCTCGCCGAGTCGGCGTTCGAGGGCGCCCTCGAGCAGGCCGCGAGCATCGACCGCGGCGCCCGACCGACCGGGCGGCTGGCCGGCGTGCCCGCGCTCGTGAAGGACCTGGAGGACTGGCGCGGCCACCGGACCCGCAAGGGGTCGGCGGCGTTGCGCGACGCT
Organism: Acidimicrobiales bacterium; assembly: GCA_043721635.1. Taxonomy (GTDB): domain Bacteria; phylum Actinomycetota; class Acidimicrobiia; order Acidimicrobiales; family RAAP-2; genus RAAP-2. The sequence continues at coordinate 1,518 of JAYSQJ010000031.1, forward strand.
CCGTTGGCCGTCTCGAGCGGCGTGGTGCCCCAACGGCTGATCGACGCCGGAGCCATCATCGTCGGCAAGTCGACGCTGCCCGAGTTCGCCATCGAGGGCTACACGGCGAACCTGCTGACGGGCGTCACGCGCAACCCCTGGAACACCGACTACTCCCCCGGTGGCTCGAGCGGGGGCTCCGCGGCGGCCCTGGGCGCCGGACTGGTGGGGGTCGCCACGGCGACCGACGG
>JAYSQJ010000032.1:0-4080 GCA_043721635.1 Acidimicrobiales bacterium
GGGAACTTCTCGGACTACGAGGCCGAGCGCCACAAGCGCCTCGGCACCGACGCCGACCAGCCGCACCGTCTGAAGTACAAGCCAATCACGCGCTCCTGACGCCGTGGCGTATTTTGGGGCCACGCCTGGATTGCAATCAGTCCGGCCCGGTGGAGCGAGGTCAGTCCAGTGATTACCCGTGAGGAGTGCGAGGCCCGTGACGCGAGCGACGAGCTCGCCGCACTGCGCCAGGAGTTCACGCTCGACGAGCGCGAGATCTACCTCGACGGGAACTCCCTCGGTCCGGTGTCGCGTTCCGTTCGCGCGCGGGTCAACGAGGTCCTCGACGTCGAGTGGGGGCGAGGGCTGGTGCGCAGTTGGAACGACGGCGGTTGGATGGCGGCGCCGACCCGGCTCGGCGACCGCATCGCGCCCCTGATCGGTGCGCGTCCGGGTGAGGTGTTGGTCGCCGACACGCTCACGGTCCTGCTGGCCAAGCTGGTCGGCGCGGCGCTCGCTCAGCGGCCGCAGCGTCACGTGGTCCTGACCGACGTGGCGAACTTCCACTCGGACATCTACATCATCCGGGCGGTCTGCGCCCGGGCCGGCCGGCCCATCACCGTCAAGACCATCGACCGCAACACGATTGATTCCGAGCTCAACGACGACGTCGCCCTGGTGGAGCTGACCCAGGTCGACTACCGCACCGGTGAGTCGCTGGACATGAAGGCAATCACCGCCCAGGTCCACGGTGCCGGCGCCCTGATGCTCTGGGACCTCGCGCACTCGGCGGGGGCCGTCCCGCTCGACGTCACCGACGCCGACGTGGACTTCGCCGCCGGCTGCACCTACAAGTACCTCAACAGCGGCCCGGGCGGCCCGGGATTCCTCTACATCCGCGAGTCCTGGCAGGGCGTCCTCGAGAACCCCCTGCCCGGCTGGCTCGGACACGCGCGCCCCTTCGACTTCGAACTGGACTACCAGCCGGCCGAGGGGGTGCAGGCCTTCGTGACTTCGTCACCGCCGATGATCGCACTGGCCGCGCTCGACGGCGCGCTCGACGTCTGGGACCACGTCACGATGGCTCAGGTCCGGGCCAAGAGTCTGGCCCTGACCGACCTGTTCATTGCGCTGGTCGAGGAGCGGATGCCCGGCCTCTTCGAGGTGGTCACCCCCCGGGAGCACGAGCGGCGCGGGAGCCAGGTGGCCCTTCGTCACGACGAGGGCTACGGCATCATCCGGGCGTTGATCGACCGCGGAGTCGTCGGGGACTTCCGGGCGCCCGACATCTGCCGATTCGGCTTCACGCCGCTGTACCTGCGCTTCGTGGACGTCTACGACGCGGTCGATCGGATCGCGCAGGTCATGGCGAGCGGATCGTTCCGCGACGCGAAGTTCGCCGTGCGCCACGCCGTGACCTGACTCACTGGGAGAAGATCACCGTGCGCTGGCCGACCAGGGCGACGCGGTCCTCGGCGACCAGGGCCACGGCCCGGCTCAGGACGCTTCGCTCGATGTCGCGGCCCAGTGCCACGAGCTCCTCGGGGCGACGGGCGTGGCTGACGCGCACGACGTCTTGTTCGATGATCGGGCCCTCGTCGAGGTCCGAAGTGACGAAGTGGGCCGTGGCCCCGATGAGTTTGACGCCGCGCTCGTAGGCCCGGTGGTACGGCCGGGCACCCTTGAAGCCCGGCAGGAACGAGTGGTGGATGTTAATCGCCCTCGCGCGCAATTCGTCGCAGAGCTCGGGCGAGAGCACTTGCATGTAGCGAGCGAGAACGACGTAGTCGACGGCGTAGTCGTCGATGAGCGTCCTCAGCACCCCCTCGGCCGACGACTTCGTCTCCGTGGTCACGGCGACGAGATGGAAGGGGACGTCGTAGCGCTCGCACAGCGCCCGACAGTCGGGGTGGTTGCTGACGACGGCCTCGATGTCCATCGGCAGGTCGCCCTGCTCCAATCGGAAGAGCAGGTCGGCGAGACAGTGGTCGAGCTTGGACACCAGGACCAACGCCGAACGTCGAACGTCCTCGGGTCGTATCCCGAGCGTGGGGCCGAAACGAGCGAGCCTGGCCGAGAGCTCGAGTCGCACCTTCTCGACGTCGCGCTCCTCGGTCTCGAACCTCGTGCGCATGCAGAACTGGCCGGTGACGGGATCAGTGAACTGGTCATTCTCCACGATGTTGCCGGCGAGCGCGACGATGGCCGACGTCGTCGCGAGCACGATGCCCGGAGCGTCCGTGCACTGCAGGGTGACGACGTAGGTGATCACGATCATCCCCGCAGCGGCAAGGAGTCGTGAACGTCGACCTGGGCGGTTCCGTCGAGGACGACGTCGCCGTAGCGCGTGGCGCGAAGGTTGGAGGGGAGGTGTCGATCGCCGGTCATCGAGTCACGACCCCCTAGGACTTGTAGGAGTAGAACCCCTGGCCACTCTTGCGTCCGAGGAGTCCGGCCTGGGTCATGCGCGAGAGCAGCGGCGGGGGAGCGAGGTGGGACTCCTTGAACTCCTCGTAGAGCGACTCGGCGACGGCCAGCGTCGTGTCGAGTCCAATGAGGTCGGTCAGCGCCAATGGCCCGAGGGGGTGGGCGCAGCCGAGGACCATGCCGGTGTCGATGTCCTCGGCACTAGCGAAACCCGTCTCGAGCATCCGGATCGCCGAGAGGAGGTACGGGATCAGGAGCGCGTTCACGACGAAGCCGGCGCGGTCCTTGGAGGTGATCACCTGCTTCGCAAGTGACTCGCTGGCGTAGGCGTGGACCCGTGCGGTCGTCTCGGCGCTCGTGAGCAGCGAGGAGATCACCTCGACCAAACGAAGGACCGGCACCGGGTTGAAGAAGTGCATGCCGATGACTTGCTCGGGGCGCTTGGTGGCCATCGCCAGCTTGATGATGGGGATTGACGAGGTGTTGGTGGCGAGGATGGCCCGGGAGTCGAGCACGACGCGGTCCAGCGCCTCGAAGACGGCGATCTTGGTCGCCTCGTCCTCGGCCACGGCCTCGATCACCAGTTCGCGGTCCGCGAGCATCGCGTAGTCCTCACCGAACGTGAGGTTGCCGCGGGCGCGATTGGCCTCGTCCTCGGGCAGCTTCCCGGACGAGACGGCCCGCGACAGGGACTTCTCGATGCGCGCGAGCCCCTGGGCCACGGCGGCGGCGTCGCGTTCGATGACGATGACGTCGGCGCCGGCCCGCGCGGCGATCTCGGCGATACCCGAACCCATCAGGCCACATCCCACTACGCCAATGCGATCCATCACGACCTCCTCGTTCGACGAATCGTCGTTCGTCCGACGGCAAAGTCTACGCCCGGGCGGCGACGCTCTTTGGGGCCGCGACGGGGACGAAAGGCATCTTCTGTGGCCGGTGCCGTGGTGAGGGTGGCTACGATTGTGCCCAAACGCGTCACGCGACGCGTTCTCCATCGAGAAGGGGACGACTGGTCCATGGACACGGTAAACGTCATCGTCGAAATCCCACGCGACAGCCACAACAAGTACGAGTACGACCACGAGAACCACACAATCATGCTCGATCGCCACCTCGTCGTCTCCATGGGCTACCCCGCCGAGTACGGGTTCATCCCCGACACCCTGGGTGGCGATGGCGACCCGCTCGACGCGCTCGTGCTGACCGAGTACCCGACGTTCCCGGGCTGTCTGATTGAAGCCAAGATCCTCGGCATGTGCATCATGACCGACGAGAAGGGCGAGGACGCCAAGTTGATAACCGTGCCCAACTACGACCCCCGGTGGAAGGCGGCAACCGACATTGGTGACGTGCCCAAGCGCGACCTCGACCGGATCAGACACTTCTTCACTGTCTACAAGGACCTCGACGAGGGCAAGTGGGTGAAGGTCGAGAACTACGTCGGTCGCGCCGAGGCCCTGGTCGAGCTGGAAGCCTCCCGCGCACGGTTCTCGGGCTGAACTTGGCGTTCGGTGACGGCGACTCGGTGATGGCTACGACACCGTGGCGAAACTGCTGCCAGCCAGCGCCGTACCAGCGTCGGCTGTGGTTGAGACAATATATCGAGCGCTAGCGAAGGGCCGCCGAGACTCTCCTAAGCAACTACATGATGCGATCATCTCGATGGGAGCC
>JAYSQJ010000033.1:0-6898 GCA_043721635.1 Acidimicrobiales bacterium
CGCCCGAGGCTAAAGTCGTCACAATGGCAGTTCGAAGCTTCGATCTTTCCGAACCACAGTCACCTCGACTGCGAGGTCTGGAAGCGGCCCCCGCACGGCGTCGAGACGTACGACGCTCGAAGCAGCGCTACGCAATGGTGGGTATCGTCGCCCTCGCCGTTCCATTCGCCGCCGCACTCGCCTTGCTCGGAGTTGCCCGCTGAGTGTCCACGTGACCAACGGCGAGGTCGCTCGCGGCCCGCACTCCAGTTTCGTCGCTTCCCTGACGAACGCCGCCGTGGTGGCGGCCGAGGACAAGCTGGCCGAAGACACCGTCGTGCTGGACCTGCGCGGGCTCGTCGACTCCTTCGACGCGCTGGTGATCGCCTCGGGCCGCAATGACCGCCAGGTCCGCGCCATCGCCGAGGAGGTGGAACGGCTCGTCGAACTGGCGCTCGACGTGAAGCCGATTCGGGTCGAAGGCTGGACCGCCGCCGAGTGGATTGCCCTGGACTACGGCGACGTCATCGTGCACGTCTTCGACGAGGCCGCGCGCGAGTACTACGACCTCGAGCACCTCTGGAGCGCCGCCCCGGCCCTGCGCCACGAGCCCGTCGCTAGGGGTTGAGCAGACTCGAGAAGGCGCCCGGAGAGACCGTCGACGCCTTCGTGCCGTTGGGCAGCAGCGACTGCTGCAGTTCGCCCGCGACCGTGATCACGATTCCCCCGACGGCCCCGGCGTCGTGTGCGGTCAGCACGAGCTGGCCGACGGCCAGGATCCGGGCCGAGTGGCTGAGGCGCGACAGCGGCGTCGCCAGGTCGATGTACCCGAGGCCGTTCTTGATGCTCGCCGAGAGCAGCACGAGATTCGTCGGCAGCGCCGAGGAGTAGCCGGCGAACGATTCGATCTGGGTCGGGCCGACGATCAGCTGGCGCAGAACGGTGGCGAGCACCGGGGGCGACGGGACGATGCGGCTCGAGGGGGCCAGGTGGCCGGTGGCGTCGACGATGTAGACGGGCTGGGTGATGAAGTGGATCCGACCGTGGTTGGTGCCCGGAATGGTCTTGCTCAATAGGCCGAACGGGATCTCGTGGCGCGCGATGCGCTCGGGCGAAGACGCCGTGGGCACCAGGGTGCAGCCGCTCATCGCCAGGGCGCCGATCGCCGCGGCGCCGAGCACGCCCAGGCGCCTCATTCGCGCTCTCCTTCCACGATCGGGAGCAGGATCTGAAAGCGGGCGCCGTGCTCGGGGCTCTCGAGGACCGCGATCGTCCCCCCGAAGGCCCGGACGTGGTCGGCCACGAGCGCGAGGCCCAGACCCGTGCCGCGAGCGATCCCTCGGTCGTGGGCGGCCCGTCCCCGGAAGAATCGCTCGAAGACCTGCTCGCGCTCTTCGAGCGGCACGCCCGGTCCGGCGTCGTCGATGTTGATAGCGAGCTGGTTGGCAATTCGGTCGATGCGCACCGCCGCGGCCCCCTCGGCGTAGCGGTGGGCGTTGTCCACGAGGTTCGTGATCACGCGCTCGAATCGGCGGCGGTCGACCTTCACGAGCGGATCGCCCACGTCGCTCGCGAACTCGACCTCGGGCTCGTCGAGGCCGTGGCGGCGCGCCGCCGAGCGCACCGACTGGTGGAGCAGCTCGACGGCGGGGACGGTCTCCATGACGAGCGGGACGGCCCCGGCGTCGCTGCGGGCCATCTCGAGCAGGTCCTCGACGAGCGATTGGAAGATTGAGAGGTCGGCGAGCAGCAGGTCGAGGCTCTCCTGTCCGGCCGCCGAGAGGTCCTGGCGGTGCTGTTGGAGAACTGAGGCGGTAGTGGCCAAGGTGGTGAGCGGCGAGCGCAGCTCGTGGCTGACGTCGCTCGCGAAACGCGCGTCGCGCTCCAGGCGTGTCACGAGTTGGCTCACCATCTCGTTGAAGGACTCGGTCAGCTGCTGGACCTCGCGGTCGGCCCGGGTGACCACGAGACGCGTCGAGAGCGCGCCGTCGGCGATCAGCGCCGCCGCCAAGGAGACCTCCTCGAGGGGCCGCACGGCCCGCCGGGTCACCCAGAGCCCGCCGCTCATCCCGATGATCGAGGTGAACAGTGCTCCGAGGCCCAGGACCAAGAGCAGGACCCGCAAGGTGTGCTCGAGGCTATCGAGCTTGAAGACCTCGAAGACCTGGGTCTCCACGGCCGGGATCGGGACGCCGACCACGAAGATGATCTCGCCGTTCACGTTGAGGGTCTGCTCGGTGGCGTGCCCGGCGTTGACCAGCTTGATGATGAGCGGCGAGACGTACTTGGTGGAGGCGACGTCGCTGCGCGCCAGCCACTGGTGGTGGGTCTGGACGAGGACGTTGGAGGCGGTCGCCTTCTGGATCGAGGCGAGCAGGTTCGCCAATTGCGGCGGCGACGTGTAGAGGGTGCTGCGCACGAGCGCCGCGTTCACGTAGCTCTGCTTGAGGTCGGTCTGGCGCTGGTCGTTGATCAGGAGGCGCTGGACGCCCACGTAGGTGAGCGAGGCGAACATCGAGCTGAGAATGAGGGCGCCCAGGCCGAAGGTGACGAGCAGGCGAAGTCGAAGACTCCGTCGACGCTTCACAGGACCAACTTGTATCCTGCGCCTCGGACGGTCACGAGGAACATCGGGTTCGCCGGGTCGGGCTCGATCTTCATGCGGAGTCGTCGGATGTGCACGTCGACGAGCCGGCTGTCGCCGAAGTAGTCGTAGCCCCACACCCGCTCGAGCAGGTCCTCGCGCGACAGCACCTTGCCGTTGGTCGAGGCGAGGTCGGTGAGCAGACGGAACTCCGTCGAGGTGAGGTGCAGTTCGGCGCCGTCGCTGTGGCGCACGACCCCCTCGTCAGGCACGACGTGCAGGTCGCCCAGCTGGAAGGCGCCGGTGCTCTTCTCGGGACGTCGTCGCAGGTGGGCCTTGACGCGCGCGAGCAGCTCCTCGGGCACGAAGGGCTTGGTGACGTAGTCGTCGGCCCCCGACTCGAGTCCGAGCACGACGTCGGCCGTATCGTCGCGGGCCGAGACGATCACGATGGGCAGGTCGCTGGCGCTGCGCAGGGCGAGACAGGTCTCAAAACCGGTCATGCCGGGCAGCATGATGTCGACGATGGCGACGTCGGCGGCCATGCGATTGAACATCGCCACGCCCACCTCGCCGGTCGGGGCGTCGTCGACGACGTGGCCCTCGCCCTCGAACATCAGGCGCAGGGCGGTGCGGATGTGGTCATCATCCTCCACGATCAATATTCGGGCCACGCAACCTCCTCGGCAACCTCCGTCAAGACTAGTGAGGTCGTCGTCGTTGGTCGATGCCATCGGTAGCCTTGAGGCGTGCCACGAAAGAGCGAAGTCGAGCGGGCCAGCGCTTCGTGGCGCCTCGAAGGCTACGAGGCGACACTGCGCGCCGCGGACCGCGCGGTCGCCACGCAGCTGGCCTACTGCACCGACGTTGAGCTGTTCGTGCGGTGGGCCAACGGGCTCGGCGTGACCGGGCCCCAGGACGTCTCCGTGAAGGTGCTGCGTGACTATCTCGCGTTCATGACGGCCCGGGGCGACGAGCGGGCCTCGATCATCCGGCGACGGGCCTCGCTGCGTAGTTACTTCACCTGGATGGTCGAGCGCGGCCACCTCTCCGAGAGCCCCGCGTCGCGGCTCTCGGCGCCGCGTCCGAACAGTCGGCTGCCCAAGATCGTGGTGCGCGAGCAGCTGGAGAACCTGCTCGACGAGGACTGGGGCGAGGACGAGTGGGCGACGCTCGACCGGGCGATCTGCGAGGTCCTCTACGGCGCGGGGCTGCGCGTGGGCGAGCTCTGCGGGTTGGACGTCGGCAGCGTCGACTTCGCCCAGGGTCTCGTGCGCGTGCTGGGAAAGGGTCGCAAGGAGCGCATCGTGCCGCTGCATCGGCGCGGCCTCGAGGCGGTGCGCCTTTGGATCAGCGACGCGCGCGACGACGTGGCGCGAGACGACTCGCCCCCCGAGGCGCTCTTCTACAATCGGCGCGGACGGCGCATCGGGCCGCGCGACGTGCGTCGGATCCTCGACAACCGGGTGGCGCGGGGTCACATCCATCCCCACGCGCTTCGCCACACCTACGCGACGCACCTCTTGGAGGGTGGGGCCGACCTTCGCGTCGTCCAGGAACTGCTCGGCCACGAGAGCCTCACGACGACCCAGATTTACACGCACGTCTCGAAGTCCCGGTTGCAGAAGGTCCACCGCCAGACCCATCCGAGGGGCTAGGTCGCGGCTCAGCGACTAACATGGTCAGGCTCTCCCACGGTGGGGGAGTTGACGAAATGCCCACGTGGTTTCGTACGGTCGCCGCTCGCGGTGCACCACGGGGGTCGAGCAACCGAACGGAAGGAAAAGAACGTGGCACTTGTCACCCTGCAGGAACTGTTGGACTCGGGGGTGCACTTCGGGCACCAGACCCGTCGTTGGAATCCCAAGATGCGCCGCTTCATCCTCGGAGAGCGCAACGGCATCTACCTGATCGACTTGCGCAAGACCCTCGCCGGCATTGAGACCAGTTACACCTACGTCCGCGACCTCGTCGCCGAGGGCGGGATCATCCTCTTCGTGGGCACCAAGAAGCAGACCCAAGGCCCCATTGCGGACTACGCCCAGGCCTGCGGCATGCCCTTCGTGAACCAGCGCTGGCTGGGCGGCATGCTCACCAACTTCGCCACCGTCGCCGGCCGGGTGAAGCGCATGGTCGAGCTGCGATCGATGCAGCGCGCCGGTGACTTCGACAACATGCCCAAGCGCGAGGCCCTGCGCCACAGCCGCGAGCTCGAGAAACTTGACCGTAACCTCAGCGGCATCGCCAATCTCGACCGGGTGCCCGATGCCATCTTCGTGATCGACACCAAGAAGGAGCACATCGCCGTGACCGAAGCCCGCAAGTTGGGTCTGCCAGTCGTCGCGGTGGTGGACACTAACTGTGACCCCGACGTGATCGACTACGTGATCCCGGGTAACGACGACGCCATCCGCTCTGGTGCCCTGCTGTGCCGACTCATCGCCGATGCGGTCACCGAAGGACGCTTCATCCGCCAGAATCGTCCAGTCGTCACCGCACGTCCATCCGCGCAGGCCGCCGCCGCGATCGCTGCGACGCCCGACGTCACCCCGGTCGCCGAGCCGGTCGCTGCCGCCGAGCCGGTCGCTGCCGCCGAGCCGGTCGCTGTCGTCGAGCCTACGGAAGCGGCACCCGTCGTCGCCGAGCCCGTGGAAGCGGCGCCCGTCGCCGTCGAGCGAGCCGTCGTCGCCGAGCCGGTCGCTGCCGCCGAGCCGGTCACCGCCGAGCCGGTCGTCGCTGTCGAACCGATCGCTGCCGCCGAGCCGGTCGCTGCCGCCGAGCCCGTGGAAGCGGCACCCGCCGCCGCCGAGCCCGACGCCACGCAGACCAACGCTTAATCCGTCAGAAGACAATCAACGAGGAGACCAAGGTGGCTATCACCGCGAAGGACGTTCAGACGCTGCGCCAATCCACGGGTGTGGGAATCCTGGACGCCAAGAAGGCGCTCGAGGCCAACGACGGCGACATGGAGGCCGCGACCCAGTGGCTGCGCGTCCAGGGACTCGCCTCGGCGGCCAAGCGTGCCGACCGCGAGGCTGGCGAGGGTGCCGTGGCGGTAGTGCGTGACGGCAACGTCGCGGCCATCGTCGAGTTGCGCTGTGAGACCGACTTCGTCGCCAAGTCCGAAGAGTTCGTCTCGCTCGCTGACGAGATCGCCGCGCGCGTGTGCGCCGACGGCGAAGGGGCGACGGCACAGTTCCAGGACAACATCGACAAGATGCTCACGACCCTGAAGGAGAACATCTCCATCGGACGTGTCTACCGCCTGGTCGCGGGACCGGAAGAAGTCGTCGACACCTACTGGCACCCGCAGGCTGGACGCGGCGTGAACGCCGTCGCGGTCGTGCTGAAGGGCGGGACCCAAGAGGCCGCTCACGAAGTCGCGGTGCACATCGCCTTCGCCAAGCCATTGTTCCTCGCGCGCGAGGACGTCTCCGCCGCCGAGGTCGACGCCGAACGCAAGACCGTCGAGGAGATCTCGCGCAACGAAGGCAAGCCCGAAGCGGCGATGTCCAAGATCATCGAGGGCCGTCTGAACGGCTGGTTCAAGGACCGCGTGCTGCTCGAACAGCCCTACGTGAAGGACGAGAAGCAGAGCATCAGCCAGTTCCTCGGCGGCGCGACCATAACGGCGTACGCTCAAGTGGTCATCGGGGGATAGGTCATCACATTGCGTCGAGTCGTCTTGAAGCTGTCCGGTGAGGCTCTGGCTTCGGCCGCGAGCGATGAGACCATCGATGCCTCGACCGTGGACTTCCTGGCCCGCGAGATCGCCAGCGCCATGGAGCGCGGCGGACTGGAGCTGGCCGTCGTTGTCGGCGGGGGCAACATCTGGCGCGGCGCCACGGGCGCCATGGCCGGGATGAACCGGGCGAACTCGGACCTCATGGGAATGCTCGGCACCGTCATCAACGCCCTCGCCCTGCAGGACGCCATCGAGAACCATGGCCGGCCGACCCGCGTGATGTCGGCGATCGGCATGGACCAGGTCGCCGAGCCCTACATCCGCCGGCGCGCCGTGCGCCACCTCGAGAAGGGCCGCGTCGTCATCTTCGCCGCCGGCATGGGCAACCCTTATTTCACGACCGACACCCCGGCCGCCCAGCGCGCCGCCGAGATCGAGGCCGACATTGTCCTGAAGGGGACGCACGGTGGCGTCGACGGGGTCTACACCGAGGACCCCCGAGTCAATGCCGCCGCGACGAAGTTCGAGGAGATCTCCTTCGACGAGGTCATCGCGCGCAACCTGCGGGTCATGGACATGACGGCCATCACCTTCTGCAAGGACAACCACCTACCCCTTCGGGTCTTCGACCTGATGGCCGAGGGGAACCT
>JAYSQJ010000034.1:0-3127 GCA_043721635.1 Acidimicrobiales bacterium
GCGAAGCCGGCCGAGCGCAGCTCGTCGACCAGCCCGGTCGCCACGTCGAGTTCCGTCGTGTCGATGACGAAGAGGTCGAGCGTGCGGTTCACGAGGTCGCGCGGCTGGACGTCCTCGGCGTCACGCGCGAGCAACAGCCGCTCGACGCCGCTGCCGAATCCGATGCCGCTCGTGGGCTTGCCGCCGAGCTGCTCGGCCAGCCGGTCGTAGCGCCCTCCCCCGCCGATGGCGTTCTGGGCGCCATCGAGCGCGTCCGAGACGAACTCGAACGTGGTGCGCGTGTAGTAGTCGAACCCGCGCACGAGGCGCGGGTTGATCGTGCTCGCGACGCCGATCGAGAGCAGTCCCGCGACGACCCGGTCGAAGTGCGCGCGACAGTCGTCACAGATGTGGTCAATCAGCATCGGTCCGGCCTCAGTGACCGCAACGCAGTGGCGCTTCTTGCAGTCGAGCACCCGCAGCGGGTTCTCGTGCCAGACGTCGCGGTGCTCGAGGCAGAGTCCCGCGACGTTCGCCAGCAGGTGACGGCGCAGCTTCTCCACGTAGGCGCTGCGGCAGACGTCGTGACCCATGGAGTTGACCAGCAGGCGAAACCGCCGCAGTCCAATCGCCTCGTAGAAACGGTACGCGAGGGCGATGACCTCGACGTCGACGGCCGGATCGTCGGTACCGAGCACCTCGACGCCCAACTGGTGGTGCTGGCGGTACCGGCCGGCCTGGGGTCGCTCGTAACGGAAGGCCGGCGTGACGTACCACGCCTTCCACGGGACGGTCGGGTGGTGCTGGACGAAGGCTCGCACCACCGGCGCGGTGCCCTCGGGGCGCAGGGCAAACTGGCGATCCGAGCGGTCGGCGAAGACGTACATCTCCTTCTTCGCCACCTCGCTGTGCTCGCCGATGCCGCGATTGAAGACCCCGACGTCCTCGAACATCGGGGTGATGCAGAGCTCGAAGTCATAGCGGTAGGCGAACTGGGCGAAGGTCGCGACGAGTCCCTCCCACTGAGCCGACGCCGGGCCGAGGACGTCGTGGGTCCCAATGGGGGCCTTGAAGGTGGCGACTGGTTCGCTCATGAAGTCTTGTTCTGTCCGGGGAGCTGACGGAACGCGTCGAACACCCCGTCCACCCCCTTGAGTGCTGCCAAGAGACTACTGAGGTGCGCGGGGTCGGCGAGCTCGACGTCGAAGACCATCCGCACGATTCTCGACCCCGACGTCGACGAGCTCGATGAGATGATGTTGAGGTGGTACTCGGCGACGACCTTGGAGACGTCCAGCAGCAGCCTCGAACGGTCAAAGGCCATCACCTCGAGGACCGCGCGGTACTGTCCGCTCACCGAACCGTCCCACTCGACGTCGATGATCCGCTCGCCGAGTCGCTGCGCCAGCGCCACCGCGTTCGAGCAGTCGTCGCGGTGCACCGAGACTCCGCGCCCCTGGGTGATGAAGCCCATGATGCTGTCGCCCGGGACCGGGGAGCAGCACCGCGCCAGGTGGATCATGACGTCGTCGAGGCCCTCGACGTAGACACCGGCCGAACGCCGCGTCGTGCGGTTCGAACGCGGCATCTTGGTGACGGTCGTGGGCATCTGCTCGGCCTCGCCGCCCCCGCGCAGTTCGCGGTCGAGACGCTGGACGACGGCGTGGGCCGAGATCTGACCCGAGTCGATGGCCATGAACAGCGCGTCGAGGTCCTCCAAGTTCATCGCGGCGATCACCGCGTCGAGCGCGCTCGAGGAGAGCGAGGTGGCGATCGGCAGACCCTCGCGACGAAGGGCCTTGGTGAGCTCCTCGCGGCCGCCCTCGATGGCGTCGTCGCGTCGCTCGCGCTGGAACCACTGGCGGATCTTGGACTTGGCCCGGGAGGACTGGGCGATCGCGAGCCAGTCGCGCGACGGTCCCGCGGCGTCGCTCTTGGAGGTCACGATCTCCACGACGTCGGCCGAGCGCAGCACCGTGTCGAGCGGCACCAGCCGTCCGTTCACCTTGGCCCCCACGCAGTGGTGGCCGACCTCGGTGTGCACGGCGTAGGCGAAGTCGATGGTGGTCGCCCCCTCGATCAGCGGGATGACCCGACCCTTCGGGGTGAAGACGTAGACCTCGTCCTGGCCGAGGTCCAGCTTCAGCGCCTCGAGGAAGGCGATCGGGTCGTTCTCCTCCTCCTCCACGTCGACGAGGCGCTGCATCCAGGCGACCTCCTTGTTGGAGGCGTTCTCCTTGTAGCCCCAGTGCGCCGCCACCCCGAACTCGGCGCGCCGGTGCATCTCGTAGGTGCGCACCTGCACCTCGACCGACTTGCCCCGTGGGCCAATCACCGTCGTGTGCAGCGACTGGTAGAGGTTGAACTTGGGCGAGTTGATGAAGTCCTTGAAGCGGCCCTGGACCGGGGACCAGAGTGCGTGGATCGCGCCCAGCACCGCCCAGCAGTCGCGGTCCTCGTCGACGATGACGCGCAGCCCCACCAGATCGAAGATGTCGTCGAACTCCTTGCCGCCGATGACCATCTTCTCGTAGATGCTCCAGAGGTGCTTCGGCCGTCCGCGCACCTCGGCCTGGATGCCGAACTCGTCGAGTTTCGCCGAGAGCGTGGTCATGACCTCGCCGAGGTAGGCCTCGCGCTCGGGCTGGCGCGCGGCGACCATCTGCTCGATCTCGGCGTAGCGCTTGGGGTGCAGCGTGGCGAAGCTGAGGTCCTCGAGCTGCCACTTGACCTGCTGGACACCGAGGCGGTGCGCGAGGGGCGCGTAAACGTCGAGGGTCTCTTGGGCGATGGAGCGCTGGCGGGCCATGGGCATGACGGAAATCGTGCGCATATTGTGCAGCCGGTCGGCCAACTTGATGAGCAGGACTCGCCAGTCCTGGGCCATGGCGATGAACATCTTGCGGATGGTGGCGGCCTGCTGCTCCTCCTTGGAGTCGAACTCCAAGCGGTCGAGCTTGGTGACCCCGTCGACGACGGCTGCGACCTGGGCTCCGAACTCCTGGGCCAACCACTCGGTGGTGACGCCGGTGTCCTCGACGGCGTCGTGCAGAAGCGCGGCCGTGATCGTCACCTCGTCGAGACCGAGGTCGGCCGCGATATCGGCCACGGCGATGGGGTGGGTGACGTAGGGCTCGCCGGTGCGGCG
>JAYSQJ010000035.1:0-53586 GCA_043721635.1 Acidimicrobiales bacterium
GTTGCCGCTGCCGGCGCGGGGCAACTCCCGCCTCACGGGCATCAAAGACGAGATTGAGGCGATCGAGGAGCGAAGCAACGGCGAGCCCTTCAGCACGTCATTCGTTGGCCCGGCGACGGCCTGACGAGAGCCGAGGACAACGCCCGACTGACGAGTTCCATGGCCGCGGTCTTCGTCGCCCTCGTGATACCCGAGGGCCTCACTTCGCCGCGCGCGATCCGGCGAGCGAGTGAGTCGAGACTGCGCTCCGCGCGACTCGTCTATTTTCCAAGAAGATTCTTATCATCCGCGCCCGACGAACGAGCGAAAGGGCGCGCGCGGGCTCGTTGCGACACTAGATTCCCCTCAATGACGAGTTTCTCAAGGAGGGACCGTGACTGATGATGTCGACGTGACGGCGGCGCCGGGCCACGCTGGACCGCCGCTCGATCGTCCGAAGATCCAGGTCGTGCCGTTGAAGGGGCTGCCCATCGCGGCGGTCGTGGTCATCTTCGTGGCCGTGACCGTCATCGGCAACTGGAAGTGGGGCCTCATCTTCTGCCACGTGGTCGGCGGGGGACTCTGGACGGGGATCGACCTCTTCGTCGGATTCGTGATCGGTCCAATCCTCGGACGTCTTTCCATACCGGCGCGCGCCGAGTTCTCAGCGCGCTTCATGCCCAAGATGGTGATCATCATGCCCACCGTTGTGACCATGACCCTCGCCACCGGATTCCAGGTCGCGCGCAAGATCGGCAACCTCTCGACAACGAATCCCAACCACGCGTGGCTCGTCGTGTCGTTCTGCGTGGTCGGGGTGATGGCGGTCGTCGCGCTCGGCATCCTCGAGCCCGCCAACATCGCGGTGCTCTTCGAGATGAACAAGCCCGTGCCGAACGGTGAGCGGATCCAACGCTTGATGAACCGATTCATCTACACGGCAGGGATCACCGGCATTATGCAGATCGCCACGCTCGTTATCATGACTCGGGTGGCCTCGCGATGAGCGCCGAGACGCAGCCGCACGCCAACGACGTTGACCGGCCCTTCCCGCCGATCGGGTGGCTCAGCACCTTGGCGCTCGGGTGCGTCGTGGTCGGTGGAATCCTTCTCGCCTCGTACGCGCCACGTCAGGCGCCGCTCAAAGCTCCGGTGATCCTGCTCAGTGTCGGCTCCTCGTTGCTGGTCGGCGCCGCGGTGATGCTCAGCCGGCTGCAGGACTTCGCGTGGACGACATTCTTCAAGGTGTTCAAGTGGGAGTTGCTCGCCTACATCGTCGTCTCGGGGATGATCGAGCTCGCCTTCGTACGCGACCGCGTGCGTGGTTCGTCGCTGGTCGTCGTGACGCTAATGCTCGTCGTCTTCGCCCTCAGTGTCCCGACGACGGCGGCCTTCACCGTGGCGCGGTACCACGAGGCCGATTAGCTCCCGCCCGGACCGTTGGCTCAGTTGGCCGGTTCGCGCGGCAGGCCGAGAACGCGCTCGCCGATGATGTTGCGCTGCACCGCCGACGTGCCGCCCCCGATGGTGAGTGCCTGGGAGTAGAGGAACCCGTACGACCAGGTGGCGCCCTCGGCGCCACCGACGGCGCCCGGTCCGCGGTTCTCCAGCATGCCGGCCGAACCGGCGAGGCGGTTGGCCAGCGTCATCACCTCTTGGCCGTGGTCGTCGGCCAGGGCCTTGCGGACACTGGCCTCGGGCCCCGGTTCGCGTCCGGCGAGCGCCGCGGACACGAGGCGCAGGCGAAGCAGTCGGAGTATCTCGCCGTGGGACCAGGCCCTTACCAGCTCGTCGCGCTCGAGCGCGGTGTGCGCGACGCCCTGGTCGCGCACCAGGTTCACGAGGTCCTGCGCGGTCGGACCCCGACCCCAGAGCACGCCCTCGCCCGAGAGCGACACCCGTTCGTTGCCCAGCGTCACCTTGGCGAGGCGCCAGCCGTCGTTCACTTGGCCGATCAGGTGATCGGCCGGTAGGCGCACTTCGTCGAGGAAGACCTCGTTGAAGGCGTGGTCGCCGGTCATGTCGACCAGCGGGCGGATCGTGACGCCGGGGGCCCGCATCGGACAGACGAAGTAGCTGATGCCCTTTTGCAACGAGCCCTCGTTCGACGTGCGCGCGAGCAGGATGCCCCAGGTCGCCATGTGGGCGTAACTGGTCCAGACCTTCTGGCCGGTGATGACCCACTCGTCACCGTCGAGCCGAGCCGACGTCGTGAGTGCGGCGAGGTCGCTGCCGGCGCCGGGTTCGCTGAAGAGCTGGCACCAGAACTCCTCGCCGCTCAAGAGGCCGGGCAGCCAGCGCTCCTGTTGGGCTGGCGTGCCGGCGTAGAGGATGGTGGGGCCGGCCCAGCCGATGCCGATCGGGTTGATCGGACGCTGGACTCCGGCCCGACGCAGCTCGTCGTCGATGAGCAGCTGGTAGTCGACGTCGGCGCCGCGGCCCCACGGCGGGGGCAGGTTGGGCGCGACCAGACCGGCGTCGGCGAGCTCGCGACCCGACGGGCTCGGGTGCGCCCTGAGCCACTCGAGCAGTTCGTGGCGCCGGGGGTCGAGAAGGTCGACCTCGTCGTCGTTTGGTGCGATCGTCATCGGGGCGAGCAGCCCCCGACCTTCACCGTCGTACTCCGTGAGCACGTTCGGAGATCTCTTCATGGCCACCCCCGTACCAAATCTAGTCCCGGAGGCTTCGGTCGATTTGGGAATGGCCGTAGCCCGAGGTCCCGCGCACGGCCGTGACCCCGTCGATGGTCAGCGCGCCTCCCCGGCCCGCTGTTCGAGCGCGGTGAGGATCGAGGTCACGGCGCTCGTCAGGTCCGACGCCGGGGCGTAGACGCGAAGCTGGGCGCCAGCGCGGCCGTGGAGGTGTGCGGCGAGCGCGGCGGCCGTGAACGGATCGTGGCCCCGGGCGATGGTCGCCGCGATGAGGCCCGAGAGGACGTCGCCCGAGCCGGCCGTGGCGAGGGCGGGCGTGCCGGAGCGCACGACGCGCAGCCGTCCGTCTGAATCGGCGATGACGGTCGTTGGTCCCTTCAAGAGGACGACGGCGCCGATCTCGCGCGCCAACGCGCCCACGGCCCCGAATCGACTGGCCGAGACCGCGCGGCCAGTCAGTCGCTCGAATTCGCCGTCGTGGGGAGTGAGGACCCAGCGCCGCTCGGGCGCCATCGACGAGGGGATCAAGGACCGGTCGAGGCCGTCGGCGTCGAGCACGACGGGCACCTGGACGTCGCTGAGCCGATCGAAGAGCCACGGCACTGCGTCGGAGCCGAGTCCCGGGCCGGCCAGGACCGCGCGACAGCGCTGATCGATCTCGCCGGCGCCGGTGTGGACGATCTCGGGGGGCAGCCGCACCAGGCCGGTGATGTCGTCTCGACTCGTCAATCGGACCATTGACGCTCCGCCGGCCAGTGCGCCGCGCACGGCGAGCGCCGCGGCGCCGGGCATGAGGACCGATCCGGCGAGGACCTGCACGGCGTGGCGCCACTTATGGTCGTCGACGTCGCCTCGCAGGAGGTCCTCGAGGTCGCGGTCCTCCACGACGCCGTTCTCGGCGCCCTGGACGATACCCAGTCCGGCGAAGCGCAGCTCGCCGGTCAGCGCGGACGAGGGACCGTCGAGGTGCGCGGGCTTGATCGCACCGAGCGCGATCGTCACGTCGGCGCCCAGCGGCTCGCCCAGGACCGCACCGCTGTCGGCGTCGACGCCCGACACCAGATCGACGGCGAGCACCAGGGTGTTCGGCGCGACTCGGGGTGCCACGTACGGGCGCGAGCATCCCAGCCCGAAGGCGGCGTCGATCACCAAGTGGAATCCGTCGAGGGAGAGCGGCTGGCGCGCGATCTCGATCACGTCGACGACGGCGCCGCGCGAGCGCAGCCACGACGCCGCGACGCGGCCGTCCGATCCGTTCAGCCCGGGTCCGACGAGAACGGCGATGCGGTTTCCGTAGACGCGGCGCAGCATGCGCTGCGCCTCGAGTCCGACGGCCGTGCCGGCGGCGTTCACGAGGGCGTCGACGCCACGCTTCGCCACGGCGACGGCGTCGGCCTCGCGCATCTGAGTGGTGGTGAGTAGTGGTAGCAAGGGACTCCGGTCTCGTCGAGGTCCGAGACCTCGGCGGTTGGGATCAGGTGATCGGCTCGGCCACGACGGCGGTTCCGTAGGCCAGGATCTCCTGGAAGGTCTGGCCCAACTCGTTCGAGTCGTAGCGCATCGCCACCACGGCGGTCGCCCCGGCCTCGGTGGCCGCCTCGGAGAGGCGACTGAGCGCCTCGGCCCGGGCCTCTTGGAGCTGCTTGGTGAGACCACGCAACTCGCCGCCACCTAGGGCCTTCAGGGACGCACCGATCTGAGCGCCCACGTTGCGGGAGCGAACGGTCAGTCCGTTCACCTCGCCGATGACGCGAGTGATCTGGTACCCCGGCAGATCGTTCATCGTTGAAATCAACATGAAACCCTCCTTGTCCGTTTGGGGCCAACTCTAAGTCAGCGTGGTGGCGGGCCGTCTGGGCCCAAGGTCACTTCGAAGGTTCCGTGTGGCGAGTCGCGGGCGGAGTTTAGTGACTAGAAGAAGATTGCGCAGAGATCGTAGATCTCGCGGGGCACCTTTCGTCGCCCCACGGACACCTCGGCGAGGGTCGCGAGCACGACGTTGTCGTCGCGCACCACGGGGATCATGCCGAACTTGCCCGCAATCACCGCCTCGTAGGCCCCGGCACCGACGCGGGTGGCCCAGATGCGGTCGTGCGCGGTGGGGCTGCCGCCACGCTGGAGGTGGCCGAGCACGGTGGTGCGCACCTCGAAGTCCCCCCTCTCCTCGATCTTGGACGCCACGAACTGCCCGACGCCGCGCGTGGCGAGGCGCACGCCGCCGATGCCCTCCGTGGTGAGCTCGCTCGCCTCGACTCCGCCCAGTGTCGAGAGATTGACGCCCTCGGCGACGACGACGATGGAGAAGGCCAGTCCGGCGCTGCGACGTCGGTCGAGGTGGTCGACGATCTCTTGCATGGTGACGGGGAACTCGGGAATCACGATCATGTCGGCGCCGCCGGCGAGGCCGCCCATGGCGGCCACCCATCCGGTGGAGCGACCCATCGTCTCCACGACCATCACCCGGTGATGGGACGCGGCCGTGGTGTAGAGGCGGTCGAGCGATTCGGCCACGATACTGATTGCGCTATCGAAGCCAATGCAGTAGTCCGTCCCGAGGAGGTCGTTGTCGAGGGTCTTGGGCACCCCGATGACCGGGGCGCCGCGCTCGGCCAGCCAGCTGGAGATCCGCTGCGTGCCGTCACCGCCGATGGCGACGAGGGCGTCGAGATGCTCGTCGATGGCCCTGAGGACTCGGTCTCGTCCGCCGACCGGATTGTCGAGGTCGTAGCGGGCGGTGCCGAGCAGGGTACCGCCCTGAGCAATGACGCCTCGGAGCTCCTCAGCCCCTAGCGACTTGCCGGCGTAGTCGGTCGCCAGTCCGGCCCAGCCGTTGGCGATGCCGATTATCTCGTGGCCGTCGCGCACGGCCATCTCACCGATCGCGCGGATGGCGGCATTGAGGCCGGGGGCGTCGCCTCCGGCAGTGAGCACACCGATGCGCATCTGGCTCCTTTTGCGTTGCTGACGTCATCAGTCTACGAGCGCCATTCGACTCGACGGGCCCGACGACCGGGCCACGATTCGGCGAGCGACCAGCCGATCGTGCACCGGGCCACGCGACCGATCCGGCCTTGGTTATCCGAAGGTTAAATCTGTGACAAAAGTGTGTGCATTCCGGTCTTTTCAGTGGAACGACGACTTTTCGACTGGTAGTAAAGAGCCATGCACAACATGCTCTTGCTGCTCATCGTGGTCGGCGTCGCCCTGGCCTTTGACTTCACGAACGGCTTCCACGACACCGCGAACGCCGTCGCCCCCACGATCGCCACCGGGGCGCTCAAGCCCCGCACCGCGGTGGCGATGTGCTCGGTCCTCAACCTCGTCGGAGCGTTCCTCTCCATCAAGGTCGCCGCGACGATCGCCAGCGCCCTCGTCGCCCAAAACCTCGTCACCCTGCCGGTCATCTTCGCGGGCCTCATTGGCGCGATCTGTTGGAACGTCACCACCTGGTACTTCGCGATCCCGTCGAGTTCGAGCCACGCCCTTATCGGCGGCGTGATCGGCGCGATGCTGGTCATGGCCGGTGGCCATTCGGTCCTGTGGAGCGGACTCGTGTCGAAGGTCATCATCCCCGCGGGGCTCGCACCCTTCGTCGCGCTGGTGGCGGCCGCGGTCGCGGTGATTGCGGCGCGCCGATTGACGTCGAAGGTCGATGCCAGCACCTCCACGATGGGATTCCGGATTGGTCAGATCGGTTCGTCGTCACTGCTCTCCTTGGCGCACGGTACCAACGACGCGCAAAAGACCATGGGCGTCGTCACGCTGGCCCTGATCGCCAACGGCACCCTGTCCGCGAACGCATCGACCCCGGTCTGGGTGATCGTGGCCTGCGCGGTGGCGATTGCCCTCGGCACGTTCTTCGGCGGCTGGCGGATTATTCGCACAATGGGCAAGGGCTTCCACCAACTGACGCCGCAGCAGGGCTTTGCGGCGCAGATCGCGTCGTCGGCCGTGATCTTGACCTCGTCGCACATGGGCCTGCCGCTGTCCACCACGCACGTCGCTACGGGGTCGATCGTCGGGGTGGGCGCCGCAACCACCAACCACCCGGTCCACTGGCGCCTGGTCGGCAACGTCGCGTTGGCCTGGGTCATCACCCTGCCGGCCGCCGGACTCGCCGGCGCGGTCGCCTACTTCTTCGCCCACCTCATCGGGGGCACCTTTGGCGTGATCGTCCTCGCGCTCGTCGCGGCGGCGTACTTGGCCCTCATCTTCCGTCTCTCGAGGCGCAACGTCGTCAACTCGATCAACGTCAACGACACGATCGGCGAGACTGTCGACTCGGTCGACGCCAAGACCCCCGTCACGGTCTAGGGACCTTTCGTGGCCACCACCTCGTCCACCCCCACGCCATTCATCGACTGGTCGCTGCTCGGCCACGTCGTCGTGTACTCGGTCGCGATCGGCGTCGGACTGGTCGTCGCGTACTCCTTCGGCCTCGCCGCGCTCTCGTTGGCCCGCGGCACCGGTCGGTCAGCGCTGGTTCGCGTCACCGGTTCAATCGTGTCCGTCGCCATGGTCGCGGCCATCGCCGGGGCCCTTGTCTGGGGCCTCGTCCTCATCGTCAAGAAGTAGTCGACCGCCGCGCCTGTCGGTTTGAGGCCGTACGACCGGTCTAGCTGGCCGTGCTCTCCTGCTCGCGCACCCGTTGGCCACTACTGAGGACCGTGACCGCGAAGCTGAAGACCAATGCGGCGAGGACCCCAAGGTTCGCGTAGGCCCACGGGCCGGTCTTGCCCCCGAGGCCGAAGGGCGCCAGCAAGTAGCCCTGCCACGTCAGCCACGACGCGAGTGAGTTGGTGACCAGGCCCCAGCCGAGGATGCTCGCGACGATGGTGGTGACGATGGGCAGGAGACGAACGTCACCGTAGCGGCCGCTGTTGTCGAAGAGGTCGGCGTCCACGTAATTCTGCTTGCGTTGCACGAGGTCCCCGAGGAACACCCCGCACCATGCCGCGATAGGCACCCCGACGGTGATGAGGAAGCCCTCGAACTGGGCGAGGAAGCCACCCGACACGAAGACGATGTAGATCGTCCCGACGAGCATGATGACGCCGTCGACGCCGGCGGCGGCGAAACGAGGGATCCGGATGCCGGCCGAGAGCATCGACAGTCCCGAGGAGTAGATGTCGAGCACCGCTCCACCAACGAGACCGAGGATCGCCACGACGGCGAACGGGACGAGGAACCAGGTCGGCAACAGGTTCGCCAGCGCTCCCACCGGATCGCTGGCGACGGCCGAGCTGAGCGACTTCGACGACCCCGCGAGCAGCAGACCGAAGAACACGAGTATCAGCGGGGCGATCGAGGACCCGAAGGTCGTCCACCAGACCACGCCGCGGGTCGAGGCGTTGCGGGGCAGGTAGCGCGAGTAGTCGGCGGCGGTATTGACCCACCCGAGTCCGAAGCCCGTCATCACGAAGACCAGCGCGCCGATGAGGGCCTGCGTCGAGCCGCTCGGGGTGTGTGAGACGACGTGCCAGCTGATGTGCTTGAAGGTGAGGACGATGAAGACGACCGTGAGCACGCCGGTCACCACGGTGATAACGGCTTGCATCCGCATGATCAGGTCGAAGCCCATGACACCGCCGCCGATGATCAGCGCACCGATGACCAGCATGGCGACGACTTTGACCCCCGTGCCGCCGCCCCAGCCCAGCCGGGTGAAGACCGTGGACGTGGCGAGGACGGCGATGACACTGAGCGCCGTCTCCCAGCCCACGCAGAGCAGCCACGAGATGGCCGCCGGGAGGCGGTTGCCGCGCACGCCGTAGGCGGCGCGGCTGAGGACCATCGTGGGGGCCGAGCCCCGCTTGCCGGCGGTGGCGATGACGCCGCACAGCCAGAAGCTAAAGACGACGCCGACGGCGCCCACGACGACCGCCTGCCAGAACGAGATGCCAAATCCCAGAATGTACGAGCCGTAGCTCAGCCCGAGCACCGAGACGTTCGCCCCGAACCAGGGCCAGAACAGCTCGCGAGGCAGGCCCCGGCGCTCACTCTCGGCGATAACGTTGATGCCGTTGCCCTCCACGCGCAACGCACTGCCGCCGCCGGTACCCAGTAGTTCCGAGATTTCGTTGCTCACTGCGCCTCCTCCGGGACGCCGCGCGCCACCGCGGACGATTTTAGGCAGTACTCGAGGACGCCGCGCGCCACGGACAACGAACGCCTCGTTATATTCTTCACGACGTCGTCGGTAAGGTGGCGAGGTGAGCACTTCGCCACGCCTCTTCTGTCTCGACACGGTCATGATTGACATCGTCCTGAGGATCTCGTCGATTCCCAAACGCGGCTCGGACGTCCTCGCCTCGCGGCACCTGCTGGCGACGGGTGGCGGCTACAACGCTATGAGCTCGGCCGCGCGTCAGGGCCTGGCGGTCTCCTACGCCGGGCGACTTGGCACCGGCCCGTTCTCGACAATCGCCAGCGCGGCGCTCGACCGCGACGGCGTCGTGCACGATATCGAGCCCAACCCCGACCTCGACAACGGCTTCTGCGTGGCGCTGGTCGACCCCGAGGGCGAACGGACCTTCATCACTTCGCGCGGTGCCGAGGGCACGCTGGGAGCCTCGGACCTCGCAGAACTGCCGGTGCGCCCGGGCGACTACGTGCTGCTCTCGGGTTACAACTTCATGGATCCGCTGCCGTCTGAGGTCATCCTCTCGTGGCTGGGGGGCCTCGCTGACGACGTGGTGGTGACGTTCGACCCGTCTAACCGGGTGCTGGACATCCCCCGGGACCATCTCGACGTCGTGCTCGCGCGCGCCGACTGGATGGTGTGCAACGAGTACGAGGCCGTTCAGCTCGTCGGGGGCGCCACGCCCGCAGAGTCGGCCGTCGCCCTGGGCGAGATGACGGGCCGCCGGGGAGTTGTCGTGCGCCACGGGGCGACGGGCTGCACCGTGGCGCTCGACGACGACCTTCCCATCACCGTGGCGGGCTTCGCGACCGACGTCGTGGACACCAATGGCGCCGGCGACACCCACAACGGCGTTCTGCTGGCCGAACTCGCACACGGCGTCGGTCCCCTCGAGGCAGCCCGACGGGCCAACGCCGCGGCGGCGATCGCCATCAGTCAGTTCGGCCCCGCGACCTGTCCTTCGCGTGACGCCATCGACCAGTGGATCGAGAGCTGAGAAACGCCCCTTGGCGTCACTGACGTAACGTGACCTGAGAGGGGGGCGATGAAACAGTACGAGCCGTTCGAAGGGACTATCGGGCGAACGCTCGCCGATTCGGTGCCGTGGTGGCCGACCCCGGCCCACCCCCGCGCGGGCGCCCCCAACGTCGTGGTCATGCTGATCGACGACCTCGGCTTCTCGCACTTCGGCTGCTTCGGCTCGGACCTCGCAACCCCGAACATCGACTCGCTCGCGGCGGGTGGACTGCGCTACTCGAACTTCCACGTGACGCCACTGTGCTCTCCCACCCGTGCGGCGCTGCTCACGGGCCGCAACCATCACAGCGTGGGGATGCGGGGCATCTCCAACTGGAGCTCCGGCTATCCGAGCATGCGAGGCCAGATCTCGGTCCATGCGGCCACCATCGCCGAGGTGCTGCGCGAGGAGGGCTACACCACGTTCTGCGTCGGCAAGTGGCACCTGGCCGCGATGGAGAACTCGTCCTGCGCCGGCCCCTTCGACCAGTGGCCGCTGGCGCGCGGCTTCGACCGCTACTACGGCTACCTGGACGGGGAGACCGACCAGTTCACTCCGGACCTCGTCTACGACAACCACCGGGTCGAACAGCCCAAGAGCGTCGCCGACGGCTACCACCTCAGCGAGGATCTGGTCGACCACGCCCTCGGGTTCATCCACGACACGGTGTCGGTGCGACCGGACCGTCCCTTCTTCACCTACTTCGCCTTCGGGGCGACCCACGCGCCCCACCAGGCGCCGGCCTCGTACCTCGCGAAGCACCGCGGTCGCTACGACGAAGGTTGGGACGTCGCGCGCGACAAGTGGTTCGCGCGCCAGAAGGAACTCGGCATCATCCCCGAGTACACCGAGCTGGCCCCGCGCAACGAGGGCGTCGAGCCGTGGGACTCGTTGCCCTTGAACCAGAAGCTCCTGGCGAGCCGGCTCCAGGAGGCCTACGGGGCATTCCTCGAACACACCGACGACCAGATCGGGCGATTCGTTGCGGGACTTGGTGCGCTCGGCCAGCTCGACAACACCCTGATACTGCTGATGAGCGACAACGGCGCGAGCCAGGAGGGTGGGCCGTTCGGGGTGCTGCACGAGATGAAGTACTTCAATTTCGTCCAAGAGAGCCCCGACGAGGCCGTCAAACGGCTCGACGATATCGGAGGGCCGAGCAGTCACTCGAACTATCCATGGGGCTGGGCCCAAGCCGGCAACACCCCCTTCAAGTGGTACAAGCAGAACACCCACGAGGGCGGCGTCCACGTGCCCCTCATCGCCCATTGGCCCAGCGGCATCGCGGCGAGGGGCGAGGTGCGCACCCAGTTCCACTACGTCACCGACATCGCGCCCACGGTCCTCGAGGCGGCCGGCGTCACGATGCGCGAGTCCTACCGCGGCTACGAGCAGATGCCCATCGCGGGGGCGTCACTCGGGTACTCGTTCACCGACGGCGACGCGCCGAGCCGCAAGACCTCCCAGTACTTCGAGATGGGTGGGCACCGTGCGATGTACCACGAGGGTTGGAAGGCCGTGACCCGCCACGTCCACGGCGTCGACTTCGACGATGACCGTTGGGAGCTGTACCACGTCGCCGAGGACCCCTCCGAGTGCCGGGACCTCGCGAGCACGCACCCCGGGAAGCTCGCCGAGTTCGTGGCGATGTGGTGGCGTGACGCCGAGGAGTTTGGAGTGCTGCCCCTCGACGACCGGGGCGTCGAGTTATTCGGCTCGCGGTACCGCGAGAACTCGGCGCACCCGTTGAGCCGCCACTACACCTACTTCCCCCCGCTCAGCCCGATCCCGCCCCAGGCGGCCGCGGGCATCGGCGGGCGCAGTTGGGACCTCGAGGCGCGCGTCGACCGCCCGTTCGCCACGGGTGGAGTGATCATGGCCTCGGGCACCGAGAACGCCGGGATCAGCCTCTTCGTTCAGAACGACCGGCTGGTGCTCGACTACAACATCTTCGGCGATCACCACGTGCTGGTCTCGGACGTCGAGGTGCCCGAAGGCCCGTCGATTGTCGGACTGCGGTTCCGCCGGGGTCACCACGACGCCGACGCGACGCTCACGATCGACGGGCGCGACGCCGGCTCGGCCCACTTGCCGTTCCTCATGCGCATGTTCTCCACTATCGCCATGAGCATCGGTTACGACCACGGCTCGCCGGTGTCGAAGTACTACGTCGACGAGTTTCCCTTCGAGGGCCGCCTCGAGAGGGTGGACATCCAGCTAATCTCACCGGGCAGCGCCGACGAGAAGGAAACGGCCGCCCGCGAGGGGATGGCGCGTCAATGAGGAGGAACGATGCAACGAGTACGCACCCCTGACGAGCGATTCGACGGCCTGGCGGAGTTCCCCTACGTCGCGAGGTACTACGACGTGACCGACCCCACGGGCGCCGAGCCGTTGCGCATGGCGTACCGCGACGAAGGCCCGTCCGACGGCCGGGTCGTGATTCTGCTGCACGGCGAGCCGTCGTGGTCCTACCTCTACCGAACCATGGTGCCGCTCCTCATCGCCGAGGGCCACCGGGTCGTCGCCCCGGACCTCATCGGGTTCGGCCGCTCGGACAAGCCGAGCGACCGCGAGGAGTACACCTACGCCCGTCACGTCGAGTGGACTCGCGAGCTCCTCTTCGATCACCTGGACCTGCACGACGTGACCCTCTTCGGCCAGGACTGGGGGAGCCTTATTGGACTGCGCCTCGTGGGAGAGCATCCCGAGCGGTTCGCCCGGGTGGCGATCGGCAACGGGGGTCTACCGACCGGCGACGAGCGCATGAGCGACGCATTCGAGGCTTGGCGGGACTTCAGCCAGTCGACGCCCGAGCTGCACATTGGCAACATCGTCTCGGGCGGCTGCGTGGCGCGCCTCTCGCCCGAGGTGGTCGCGGCGTACGACGCGCCGTTCCCCGACGATTCGTTCAAGCAAGGCGCCCGACAGTTCCCGAAGCTCGTGCCGACGTCGCCTGACGACCCGGCCCACGACGCCAACGTCGCCGCCTGGAAGGTGCTCGCGGCGTGGACGAGGCCGTTCCTCTGCTGCTACTCCGACGGTGACGCCATCACCAAGGGAGCCGATCGCAAGTTCCTCGAGGTCGTGCCCGGGACCAGGGGTCAAGCGCACGTCACCATCGAGGGGGGCGGCCACTTCTTACAAGAGGAGAGGGGCCCCGAGCTCGCGGCGGTGCTGAACGCCTTCATCGAGGTGAGTTAGAAGTAGCTCTCGCCGAGCTCCTCGCTCCACTTGGCGACGCGCAGCTCCCCTCGCGGGACGCTCCATCGAAAGACGGGCTTGATGTCGAGCACCGGCGTGCCGTCGATGCCGTCGAGCCCCCGGACTCGCAGCGAACGCTCCGTGTACTCGTCGACCGCCACGGTCGTCAGCAGCAACCGGTTGGGACGATCCTTGTTGCGCTGGGCGAAGACGCCGACGTCGGGCCACTGCTCGTTGCCCCGAGGGTGGCGGTGCCAGGGGCCGGGCGGGACGTCCTCGGCCCAGTCGGCGAAGAAGACGATCTCGACGTGCGAGAACTCGGCGAGCCCACTCAACGCCTCGCTCGGGACGTCCTGGGCCAGCTCGATGGTGCTCACGACGTCGTCCCAGTGGTCGTCGAGCGCCTCGCTTCGCTCGTTGCGGATGTAGGCGATGGTTCGAACCGTGTAATCCATAATTTCAATCTACCGACGGAGCAAAGACGCCACGGACGTCGGGTCCGTGCGGACCCGGTGAGGTTCACGGGGCCGCCGGCGTGGGCGGTATCGTGGGCGTTCGCGAGAGGGATGTGGAGACGGTGGCTGAACTGACGTTTACGTACGGGACAATGGCCGCGGGCAAGTCCACGCTGGCGCTGCAACTGTGCTGGCAACTACGCCAGAGCCGAAGTGACGTGGCCCTTTGGACCTTCGGGGATCGCAGCGAGGATGGAATGGTTACCAGTCGGATCGGTATTGAGGCCCAGGCCGAGGCCGTCGTGCCGGGCAGTGATCTCGCTGAACCGCTCGAGCGACTGATGGGCCGCGAGGTCAAGATCCTGGTGATCGACGAGGTGCAGTTCGCCAGCGTCGACCAGGTCGACGCCCTGGCCCAGTTGGTCGACGACCGCGGAGTGGACGTCCACGCGTTTGGTTTGTCGGCCGATTTCCTCTTGAACGTCTTTCCGGGCTCGGCGAGGCTTTTCGCCATCGCCGATGTCGCCCACGAGCTGCCGCTTACCTCGTCGTGCTGGTGCGGTGGGCGCGGACGCTGTAACGCCCGGATCGTCGATGGCGTCGTGGCGCGCGAGGGTGATCAGTTCTTCACCGGAGACGTGAGCGAAGGCGTCGTCCACTACCAGGTGCTCTGTCGCACCCACTACCGCCTCGGCCAACTGCGACCGATCCCGTGAGTAAATCCAAGCCGTGATCCTCGTCGCCGAGGTCACTCCGCGCCGCTCCTCGCGGTCCCATACTGGTTGAATGAACTCCCCGGTCGCAGGGCCCCACGAACGTCTGCCCGACGTCGCGATTGACTGCGCCAGTCGCTTCGCGGTTTTCTCGGAATGTCCCCACTGCGGGTCGATGCTCAGCCCCGAGCACGCCCACTTTCGCTGTCTCACGTGCGGATGGCGCGACAGTTGCTGCGACTGAGCGACACTGCGGGCAGGTCTTAGTTTTCTTTAACTTTTCACCCGTGTGGACCCTTCGGGTCACTCTCCGTTTACCTGTCCTTCCTAGGTTTCTTCATGGCAACACGTTCGAGTTACGAGACGTCGAGTCGCACACGATTCACTTTCTTTAGGAGGAAAGCCCATCATGCAGAAGACCCTTCGAGGAAGGCTCGCCGTGGCAATCGCCACCGTCGGCCTCCTCTCCACCATGGCGGTGACCGTCGCGGGCGCTTCGGCGACCCTGACGGGCGACCTGAGCTTTTCGTCCTCGGACGGAGCTAGTTCGATGGCGCCCGCGATGGGTGGCTCGAGTTTCGACGAGCCGTACTTCAACGCCGCCATCCCGACGTACATGTCGTTCGCGAGCGGCGTCTCGGGCGGCAACGCGCCGTCCGGCATGCCCCTCTACTCGCCCGTGGGCTCGACCAGCGGCAAGAAGGGCGTCATCGCGGGCACCTACGCCGTCGGCGCCTCGGACGTGCCGATGGGCACGACCGTCAACGGCACCAACCTCGACTCGTCGCTCCTGACGAACGCGGACGCGGCCCACACGCTCAACAGCTACGTGCAGATCCCGGTCGTCCTGGGAGGCGTAGGCCTGATGTACAACTTGCCCTCGTTGAAGAAGTTCGCCAAGTATCCGGTGATCCTCAACGCGACGGCCCTGGCCGGTATCTACGACGGCGCCATCACCAAGTGGAACGATCGCTCGAT
The DNA here is from genome assembly GCA_043721635.1 of Acidimicrobiales bacterium. Taxonomy (GTDB): domain Bacteria; phylum Actinomycetota; class Acidimicrobiia; order Acidimicrobiales; family RAAP-2; genus RAAP-2. Next base: position 15,141 of record JAYSQJ010000035.1, read on the forward strand.
CTGCAAGTTGAATCCGAAGATCTACAACTTCCACTACAAGTGGGTCACGGTGAAGAAGAACGGCAAGAAGGTCCGGATCCACCGTCTGATCTCCAAGTCCTGCGCGATGCCCAACATCCCCGTCGTGCCGGTGTACCGCGCCGACGGCTCGGGCACTTCGTTTATCTTTATGGACTACCTGAACCAGACTGCCGGCGCCAACTTCAAGACGTCCGGAGGCACCGAGATCTTCCCCAGCACGACGTTCAACCAGGGCCAGATTCCGAGCAACGCGCTCGGTGGCCAGAAGAACGCCGGAGTCGCCGCTGACGTCCAACAGACGACGGGAGGGATCGGCTACGTGGAGTACTCCTACATTCTGCTCCAGCACACGCTGCCCGCCGCCCGCGTCGTGAACGCCAAGGGCCAGGCCACGGTCCTCAGCCAGACGAGCGTCGCCGCCGACGCCGCCGCGTTCTCCAGCACTCCACCCAAGGAGAACTCCGACGGCCACGTGTCGAACTTCTCGATCGTCAACGGCGCCCAATCGGGTGACTACCCAATTGCCGGCTACAGCTGGGCCATCGTGCGTCAGGACTGGAACGGCCTCGGGAGCTTCGGTGGCGTGACCGCCTCGGCGAACTCCGAGAGGCTCGTCGCTAAGTTCCTCGACTGGGCCGTCCAGGGCGGTTCGAAGGGCGGCCAGACAGTGGCCAAGCAACAGGGCTACGTCCCGCTGCCGGCCTACGTGACCACGCTCGCCGCGCAGCAGATCGGCACCATGACTTACAACGGGGCATCGTTGGGTCTGAATTAGTCGCCGGGCCTCCCGAGGCCCCTGGCGTCCCCATCCACCTATGAGAACCAAGGAACAAGACAAGAAACTGTCAACCGATGTGGCCGAGAGGATTCGTCTCTCGGCCACATCGGACCGTCCCTACGCCTTCGTGCTCCGCGGCGCCGCGTTCTTCTTCGGTGCGGTCATCGTGGTCTTCGTCTGGAGCGTCGTCAAGACCGCTTGGCCGGCGCTGCATCAGTACACGTACCACCTCGTGACCGGCAAGGCCTGGATATCGGGCACCGGCCCGTACGGGGCGCTCGCGCTCTTGACCGACACGGTCCTGACGACACTGATCGCCTTGGCAATCGCTGTGCCGGTGGGCATCTCGTCGGCGCTGGCCCTCTTGTTCCTGATCCCCCGGAGGATCAAGGCGTTCGCCTCGTCGCTCGTCGAGTTGCTGGCCGCGGTCCCCTCGGTTGTCTACGGACTGTGGGGGCTCGTGTACCTGGCACCGTGGCTGAGCCACACCGTCCAGCCCTTCCTCGCCGGCCTCACCGGCGGCCGGTGGCCGTTCAGCGGCGCCCAGGAGGGCTTCAGCGTGCTGCTCGCCGGCCTCGTACTCTCGGTCATGATCCTGCCGACGATCGTCGCCATTTCGCGCGACGTGATCGCGGTCGTGCCCCAGGACCTCATCGAGGGGGGGCTCTCGCTCGGGGCCACCCGCAGCCAGGTCTTCACCCGCGTCGTCCTGCCGACGGCCAAGACCGGCATCTTCGGCGCGATTGCGCTGGGCGCCGGACGCGCACTCGGCGAGACCATCGCCGTCGCCATGGTCATTGGATCGAACCCGCAACTGCCGCACTCGCTGTTCACGACCGGCGCGACGCTAGCCTCGACCATCGCCACTGAGTTCGGCAACGCCACCGGCAACGCCGGTAGCGCGCTGGCGGCCCTGGCCCTGATGCTCATGGTGATCACGGCTAGCGTGAATGCCTTCGCGCGAGTGCTGACCAAGCGGGCTCAGGGGGCTGCATGACCGACACCCTGACCAACCTGCCCCCCGACCCGATCCTCGAGCGCCGACACGAGATCCACGAGCGCGCGGCCCACACGATCGGTCGCCGGACCCTGATCTCGAGAATCTACGTATTCGCGCTGCTCGCGGCCTTCCTCCTCGCGCTCGTGCCGCTGGGCTCGGTGATCTTTGCGCTCTTACAGAAGGGGATCACCTCGATCAGCTGGCCGTTCCTGCACACCCTTCCGACCCAGCCCAGCCTCGTCGCCCAGAACGCCATCGGCGGCATCGGCAACGCCATCGAGGGGACGTTCATCATCGACGGGCTCGCGGGGCTCATCGCCATCCCGATCGCCGTGCTGGTCGGTCTGTACCTCGCGGAGTCCTCGACGCGCGTCGCCAATTTCCTGCGGGCGATCACCGAGATCATGACCGGGCTGCCCTCGATCCTGCTGGGCGTCTTCGCCTACGAGTACGTGGTCGTGCCGATGAAGAGCTTCTCGGGCATGGCGGGCATCGTGGCGCTGGCCGTGCTGATGGTGCCGGTCATCGCCAAGGCCTCCGAGATCGCCTTTCGCGGCGTTCCGACGACGCTGAAGGAGGCCGGTCTGGCGCTCGGCGCGCGCAACTCGCGGGTCACCCGCGGGATCATCATCCCCGCGGCGATGCCCGGCGTGATCACCGGCGTCCTGCTCTCGCTCGCGCGCGCCATGGGCGAGACGGCCCCGATCCTGCTCGTCATCGGCGCGTCGTCTAACTGGACGTGGAACCCCGTGCACCAGATGTCGTCGCTGCCACTTCTCGCGTACAACTATTCCGGTTCGCAGTACCCCAGCCAGCGCGCGGCGGCCTGGGGCGTGGCACTGACTTTGGTCATCATGGTGATGGCTCTCAGTTTGGCGAGTCGATACGTGTCGGCGCGTATGAGAAGGGAACGGCACTAATGGAGTCGAGCGAGACTGAGAGCACCATGATGAAGGAACTGTTCACCGACCCGTTGCCGGGTGCGACCGCCATGAGCCTGCGCGACGTCGCTGTCTCGTTCAACGGTCGAACGGCGATCCGCAACGCGACCTTCGACGTCGCGGCGAACCGGGTCACGTCGTTGATCGGGCCCTCCGGATCAGGCAAGACCACGCTGCTGCGCGCGCTCAACCGCCTCCACGACCTGACCAAGAGTGCCCAGGTCACCGGCGAGATCAGATTGGGCGAGGTCGACATCTACGGCGGCAACCTTCCGACGACGTTGCTGCGCAGCCGCATTGGCATGGTCTTCCAGCGGCCCAACCCCTTCCCGACGATGTCGATCTACGACAACGTGGTGTCGGGCCTGCGCTTCAACGGAATCAAGAAGAAGTCACTGCTCGACGAGGCCGCCGAGTCAGCCCTCGTCGCCTCGGCCCTCTGGGACAGCGTGTCGTCGCGCATGAAGGCCCACGCCGTCACCCTCTCGGGCGGCGAGCAGCAGCGACTGTGCATCGCGAGAGCCCTCGCGGTCGAGCCGGAGATCCTCCTCATGGACGAGCCGACGTCGTCGCTGGACCCGATCGCCACCCAGGCGATCGAGGGACTGATGAGCGAGCTGAAGAACCGAGTCACCATCATCATCGTGACCCACAACATGCAACAGGCCTTTCGGGTCTCGGACGACTGCGCCTTCTTGCTCATGGGCGACGACCGGGCCGGCGAACTCATTGAGTTCGGGCCGACCACGAAGATCTTCAACGATCCCGACGACGAGCGCACTCTCGACTACATTCAGGGCCGCTTCGGCTGATCTGGGGCCCCGTCGCGACGTGGCAAACTGTCCCCGACATCGTACGAGGGGACAGTCATGACGGAACTATGGCAGCAGTCGGCGACAACACTGGCCGAGATGATCCGCAGCGGTTCGACTACGTCGCGCGAGGTGGTCGAGGCGCACCTCGCGAGGATTGACGCGGTGAACGACCGAGTGAACGCCGTCGTGGAGATTCGTCCCGACGAGGTGCGCCGCGAAGCCGACGCCGCCGACGCGCAGCGCAAGTCGGGTCGAGCACTCGGGCCATTGCACGGCGTGCCCTTCACGATCAAGACCAATCTCGACGTGGCGGGCTACGCGACGACGGAGGGCTGTGAGAGCCTGAAGGACTTCATGGCGACCGAGGACTCCCCGACCGTCGAGCGGATGCGCGCAGCCGGCGCCGTCACCCTCGCGCGCACCAACATGCCCGACCTGGGGCTGCGCGTGAACGCCGAGTCGTCGCTCTACGGCGCCACGCACAACCCGTGGATGCGGGGTCGCACCGCCGGAGGCTCCTCGGGCGGCGAGGCCGCCGCGATCGCGTCGGGGATGAGCCCCATTGGCCTCGGCAACGACATCGGCGGCTCGCTGCGCAACCCGGCCTACGCCTGCGGTATCGCCTCGATCAAGCCGTCGCGCGGACGTGTCCCCCAGGGCAATCCGAGCGCGCAGGTCGAGACGGCCTTCAACTCCCAGGTCATGCACGTCGAAGGCGTCCTCGCGCGACACGTGGCCGACGTGCGCCTCGGCCTCGAGGTCCTCATGGGGGCGCATCGCAACGACCCGCTCTCGGTGGACGTGCCCCTTCGGGGCAAGCGCGTCGCCAAGCGCGTCGCCCTGGTGCCCGAACCCTTCGGGGGCGAGACTGACGCCGACGTCGCCGAGGGCGTGCGGATCGCCGGAAGGGCCCTCGAGGCGGCCGGCTACGAGGTGGAGGAGGTCGAGCCGCCGATGCTCTTGGAGTCCTACCTCGGCTGGGCGGAGCTGATGACCGCGGACTTTCAGTTGACCGCTCCGCTGGTCATGGCGGCGATGGGCCCAGGGGGACGCCGGTTCTTCGAGCTCACTAGCGCCGACTTCCCACTGATGACGGCCGAGTCGCTCGAGCTGATGCACGAGAATCGCCACAAGGTCGCGCGGGCGTGGCGCCAGTTCTTCCTCGAGTACCCATTGATCGTCGGGCCGACGTGGACCCAGCCGCCCTTCGAGCACGGCTTCGACATCCGGGACCAGGAGTCGGCAATGAAAGTCGTCGAAACCATCCGATTCGTGGTGCCGGCCAACCTGCTCGGCCTGCCGGCCGCGTGCGTGCCCACGGGCGTGGCGAACGGACTACCGACCGGGGCCCAGATCATTGGCGACATGTACCGCGACGACCTCTGCCTCGACGCGGCCGAGGTGGTGGAGAGCGCCGTGGGCGTGCTCACCCCGATCGATCCGAGAGGCTAGTTGGCGGTGTCCGCCCGTCCGATCGCCTCCAGCAGCGTCCCCACGGCGTCGAGGATCCTCCCGGGCGGACCGCACCGCCCGCCTCACTCACGAGGGACCACGGCGGCTACCGGAGGCGACTGACGAGCCGCGACGTGCCGTGGTCGCCCACCGGCTCCATCGGCGTCCGGGCTACGACCGGACGAACCAGGACTTCACAAAGCTCCTAGAGGTCGAACACCTCTCGTAGGTCGCCGCGGTCGACGTCGAAGACGAATCCCCGCACCTCGGTGCCGTCGACGAAGGCGCTGGCGCGCAGCCGCGCGACCGTCACGCGCACGTCGACGTCGACGTCGTCGTAGGCCCCGAGCGCGAAAGGGGGACGCACCCCGAGCGTCACTTCGACCTGGCTCAGCAGGGTGTCCTCGTCGAAGGTCTCGAGTCCGCAGCGTGTGTGGTGGATCACCATGACCGCGGTCGTGCCTAGCAGTCGTTGACTGAGGAGCAGCGAGCGGACCACATCCTCGGTCGCGAGACCGCCGGCGTTGCGAATGAGGTGAGCTTCGCCGAGGTCGAGGCCCAGGGCGCCGAAGAGGTCGAGACGCGAGTCCATGCACGTCAACACCGCCAGGTGCAGTCGCGGCGTCGTCGCCAGCTCGCGATGGCCGTGGCGCGCGACGTACTGGCGGTTGTGGGCGAGGAGTTCGTCGATCACGGTCATCGGTCCATACTAGGAAGGCGTCGTGCCGCTCCGGCCCGGCCCACGGCGCGACGTCGGTCGCTACGCTGCAGTACGGAGGTGCCTATGGAAAGCATGCATGAGGTGCGAGAAGAGCTTCGCCAGCCGGCGATCGACCTGCGCGCGATGATTCCTGAGGTAATGAAGGGCTACGCGGCGATGTCGGGCGCGGCGATGGCCGCCGGGGAGTTGCCGGTCGCGGTGAAGGAGCTGCTTGCGACGGTGATCGCGATCACGCGCGAGTGCGACGGTTGCATCGTGTCGCACACCAGGGGCGCGGCGCGAAACGGCGTGAGCCGCCAGCAGATGGCCGAGGCCGTCGGCGTCGCGATCATGATGAACGGTGGACCGGGCACGGTCTGGGGTCCGCGGGCCCTGCGGTCCTACGACGAGGCCGTGGCGGACCGGAAGCCTTAGAAACTGTAGGGGAGGTGCTTGATCCCGTTCACGAAACTCGACGCCAACTGTGACGGGGCGCCGGTCGCGTGGATGCCCGGGGTCTTCGCGAGCATCTCTCGCCACATCACGGTGATCTCTCGACGCGCGAGATGGGCGCCGAGGCAGAAGTGGGGGCCCGGGGCGCCGAAGCCGTAGTGGTCGTTGGGCGTGCGTCCGACGTCGAAGGTGTAGGGGTCGACGAAGACGTCCTCGTCGCGGTTGGCCGAGTTGTAGTACAGCAGGACCTTGTCGCCCTCCTGCAGGTCGACGCCCGACAGCGTGTAGTCGCGCGAGAGCGTACGGCGCATCCAGATCACCGGCGACGCCCACCGCACGATCTCATCCGTCGAGGTCTTGGCCAGGCCTTCGAAGTCACGGGCCAGTCGGGCCTTCTGGTCAGGGTACTCAGTCAGCGCGTGAAGGCTGTGGGCGATCGCCGTGCGGGTAGTTTCGTTGCCGGCCGTGACCAGCAGTACGAAGAACGACGCGAGTTCTTGCTGGGTGAGCTTCTCCGACTCGATCTCGGCGTTGACGAGGGCGCTCGTGATGTCGTCGATGGGATTGAGGAGCCGGTACTTGCCGAGGTCCTCCATGAGCGAGGTCAAGGCTCCACCGGCCTCGAGGACGGCCACGATCGGGTCGGTTCCCTCGCCGATCACCTCGGGATCGCCCATCGAGAGGATGGTGTTCGAGCATTTGAGGACCGTGGCGTACTCGCTGGGCGGCACGCCCATCATGTCGCAGATGATGACGAGGGGGAGGGGCGCCGCGATGTCGGCGACGAAGTCGCCCGTGCCGTTCGCCAGTGCCTTCGCGAGCACCTCGTCGGCGACGCGCTCGATCGAGTCCTCGACGCCACGGACGTTGCGCGGATTGAAGGCGTTGGACACGATGCGGCGCAGCCTCGCGTGCTTCGGGTTGTCCGTCGAGATCATCCCCGAGAAGTACTCCACCATCTCGGGCGGCAGGTCGAACTGGGAGACGGCGCCCGGTCCCGAGAGGAAGACCTCGGGGTGTCGGGAGGCCTCGGCGACGTCGCGGTGCTTGGTCAAGGCGTAATGGCCGTTGCCCGGGGGGAACACCATCGAGAGGTCCTGCATCAACGGGTCGTCGTAGTGCGCAATGGGTCGCTCGGCGCGGAGCGTGGCGAAGGCCGCCTCGCGCTCGGGCCACGGACGCTTCCAGAACTCCAGGTCTGACAGGTCGATGTCGCTGACGTTCCATTCCATTGCGTGCTCCACGGCGTTCATCGTAGTTAATGGCACCCGGCGTCACGCGCCACGGTTTCCACGGCAGACTGGGGCCATGGAACTGACCGACCAGGAGCGTGCCACGCGGCTAAAGGCGCTGAACGCGCTGCTCGACCTCATGCGACCCGCGGTTCAGGCCGACGGTGGGGACCTCGTCCTGCTTCGCGCCGACGTCGAATCCGGGGTCGTCGAGGTGCAGCTCCAGGGCGCCTGCTCGAGCTGCGCCATCTCGTCAGACACCCTGCAGGGGGGCGTCACCAGGATCCTGACGGACCGCCTCGCGTGGGTGACTGAGGTCATCGGCGGCGTCGACGACTCAATGGACCCCGAGGACTCGATGTCACTGGGCGCCGGCGGCTACGTGCCGCGCTACCGCCAGCTGTAGCGGGAAGAAAACCGCTCGACCGCCACCGAAGTGCGGTATTATTTAGTTAGGTGAACTAATGGAAACTCTTACTACCGCTGAAACCGCCGCTCGACTTCGTCGGGCAATTACTCGGCTCAATCGCAAGCTGCGCTACTCGGCGCTGGGCGGCGTCTCGCCGGCGCAGGCCTCGATGCTCTCCTCGGTCGAGAAGCTCGACCACCCCTCGTTGGGCGACCTCGCGATGGCCGAGCAGATCCAGCCCCCGTCGGTGACCAGGCTCGTCCAGGTGATGGAGCAGGCCGGACTGATCAAGTGCGCGCCCGACCTCGACGACCGGCGATGCACCAGGGTGCAGATCACGCCGTCGGGCCGCCGGGAGCTCGAGCGGATCCGCCAGCGCAAGACCGAGTTCCTCGAGCGCCGGCTGCTCGCGCTCTCGGCCACTGACCAGCGCCAGGCCGAGGCGCTCGTTGCATTCCTCGAAGTGCTGCTGGAGGAAAAGTGACCGCGCAGCAGATCTCGTCGCGCACCTTCGCCGCGCTGAAGGTCCGCAACTTCCGCCTCTACTTTGTGGGCCAGTTGATCTCGGTGTCGGGGTCGTGGATGCAGTCAGTCGCTCAGGGCTGGCTCGTGCTGCAACTGACCGGATCGTCGCTCGACCTGGGTATCGCGGTCGCCCTGCAGTTCCTGCCGATTCTGCTGGCTGGCTCGTACGGGGGACTGGTCGCCGACCGTTACGACAAGCGTCGGATCCTCTACTTCACGCAGTCGGGAGCCGGGCTGTTGGCGCTCTTGCTCGGAATCCTCATCACGCTCCACCAGGTGGTTCCGATGACCGTCTACGTCATCGCCTTCGGACTCGGCATCGTCAACCTCTTCGACGTCCCGGCGCGTCAGGCCTTCGTCCAGCAGATGGTGGGGCGCGACCTCATCGCCAATGCCGTGAGCCTCCAGAGCGTGCTGATGAACTCGGGTCGCGTGATCGGCCCCGGCATCGCCGCGGCCTTCATCGCGCTGATTGGCACGGCCGGCTGCTTCTACGCGAACTCGGTATCGTTCCTCGCCGTGATCGTGGCGCTGGCGATGATGCGACACGCCGAGTTCCTGCCGATGAGGATCGTCGAGCGCCAGCGCGGTCAGTTGCGCCTGGGACTTCGCTACGTGTGGGAGACGCCGGTGCTGCGAAACGTGATCACGTCGGTCGCCCTGGTCGGCACCTTCGCCTTCAACTTCACGGTGACCTTGCCGCTACTGGCCCGGATCACGTTCCACGAGAGGACCGCCGTCCACTACGGGCTGTTGATGGGCGCAATGGGCATCGGTGCGATCATCGGCGGCCTCTACGTCGCGCATCGCTCGCGACCGACGCCACGCCTGCTCGCCGTGCTCGCCCTGGGCTTTGGCCTGTCAATGACCCTCGTGGCCTTCGCACCGACGATGCTGCTCGCCGAGGTGGCGATGATCCCCACGGGGGCCTTCTCGATCGCCTTCCTGTCGAGTGCGAACGCCACGCTGCAACTCAATTCGGCCGAGCACATGCGCGGGCGCGTCATGAGCCTCTACGCCATGGCCTTCCTCGGCACGACCCCGATCGGCGCGCCGTTGATGGGGCTGATCATCTCGAGGACCGATCCGCGCATCGGTCTCTTCCTCGGCGCGTCGGTGACCCTCTTGACCGGCCTCATGCTTGTTGCGCAACTACGCGGCACCACTCGCGAGGCCTCAGTGCTGCGAACGGCCTAGACCTTTTGCGCCTTGGGCTCTTTCGGCAGTCCGAGGGCGCGCTCGCCGATGATGTTGCGCTGGATTTCGGCCGTGCCGCCCCAGATCGTCTCTGAGCGACTGAAGAAGAACGAGCCCTGGAGCTCGGACACCGGGTAGTCGGCCCGCCCGCGACGCGGTCCGGGCTCGACCTCGTCGCCGTTGGCGCTGCCGGTAAGAATTTGCGCCTCCATGCCGAGCACGTCGATGGCGAGCTCCATCGTGGCGCGGTGGGCCTCGGACCAGAACATCTTGTTGCACGCGCCGAGCAGGGCCGTATTGTGGGTGCCGTTCAACGAGTCGGTGAGCGAGCGATAGCCGTTGATCTCCATGATCTTGCACCGTTCCCAGGCCTTCACGAGCTCGTCGCGAACGCGCAGGTCGGCGTTCTTGTGCAGGCGCGTGGCCTCTTTGACGATCTGCTCCCACTCCTTCACGAAGCGCCGGTAGCTGGTCGTCGACGACGAGCCTCGCTCGAAGCCCAGGGTGGTCATCGCGACTTTCCAGCCGTTGTTCACGCCGCCCACGGCGTTGCCCTTCGGGCAGCGCGCGTTGGTGAAGAAGACCTCGTTGAAGTCGCCCGAGCCGTCGACCTGGATGATGGGCCGGACCTCGACGCCCGCCTGATGCATCGGGACCAGCAAGTAGCTGATGCCCGCGTGCTGGGGCGCGTCGGGGTCGGTGCGCACCATCAAGAAGACGTAGTCGGCGTGCTGGGCCTGCGAGGTCCACACCTTCTGTCCGTTGATGACCCACTCGTCGCCGTCGAGCACCGCGCTGGTCTTCAGGCTCGCGAGGTCCGACCCGGAGTCGGGCTCGGAAAATCCCTGGCACCAGGCGATCTGGCCCTGCAAAATGCCGGGGATGAACTCCTTCTTCTGTTCCTCGGTGCCCCACTGCAGGATGGTCGGGCCCACGAGGGTGTCGCCGAAGAAGTCGGCGCGCATCGGCGCGCCGACCTTGGCGAACTCCTCGTTGAGGACCACCTGCTGGAGCAGGGTGAGGCCCTTGCCGCCGTACTCGACGGGCCACCCGGCGCAGATCCAGCCGCCGGCGAAGAGCTTCTGGTTCCAGTGTTCGTTGAACTCCCGGCGCTCGGTCGGGTTCATCGTGAAGCCCGGTTCGGTCCAGTGCGCGGGCAGGTTCTCCTCGAGCCAGGCGCGGATCTCCGCGCGGAACAGTTCTGCTTCGGGGGGGTAGGTCAGATCCATATCAGGCAGCGTAGCCAACGACCATGCGGCCGTTTTCAGCCATTTGTGCCCCTGGAGGAATCTGGGGGAGAATGGAGAACTTCGATTCTCCGAAAGTTGGCCCGTGCCCCGCTCCCTCCGCCAGACCATCGACGAGACTCGCGCGTCCTGGGCCCGCTCTGCGACCATCACGACGCCGGGCCACGTGTCGGCGAGCCCGGCCGGACCGGGTAAGCACCGTGTCGCCTTCCTGCTCTACCGCGGCAACCCGCGCTGCGGGGGCCAGGGCGTCTACACCCGCCACCTGACCCGCGAACTCGTGCGCCTCGGCCACAGCGTCGAGGTCTTCTCCGGCCCGCCGTGGCCCGAGCTCGATGAGGGCGTGGGCTTCACCGCGGTGCGCGGCCTCGACCTCTACCGCGACCCGGACCCCTTTCGCATCCCGGCGCGCAAGGAGTTCACGTCGCTCGCGGACCTCACCGAGTTTGCGGTCATGCTGAGCGGCGGCTTCGGCGAGCCACTGGCCTACTCGAAGCGCATCGCGAAGCTGTTAAAGGGCCGTCGCGACGACTTCGACATCATCCACGACGACCAGTGCATCGGGACCGGAATCCTGGCGCTGCACCGGCGGGGCTGGCCGGTCCTCGAGACGCTCCATCACCCCATCACCGTCGACCGCTCGATTGCCCTCGACCACGCCGAGACGGCGTGGAAGCGGTTCAACACCCGACGGTGGTTCGGCTTCTTACGCATGCAGGTGCGGGTCGTCAAACAGCTGCCCGCAGTGCTGACGGTGTCGCACAACTCAAAAATCGACATCAACGCCCAGATGAAGGTGCCCCTCGAGCGGCTGACCGTCGTGCCGGTCGGGGTCGACCACACCGTGTTCCGCCCCTACGACGACGTCACGAAGAAGAAGGGCCGCCTGATGGTCACGTCCAGCAGTGACGTGCCCATGAAGGGTCTCGTGCCGTTGCTCGAGGCGATCGCCAAGCTGCGCACCGAGCGCGACATCGACCTCATCGTGATCGGCCAGCCCCGGCCCAAGGGCCGGGTGGCCAACGCCCTCGCGCGCCTCGGTCTCAACGACATCGTGACCACGATCTCGGGCGTGAGCGACGAAGACCTGGCCCGCCTCTACGGCGAGGCCGAGGTCGCGATCGTGCCGAGCCTCTACGAGGGGTTCTCTCTTCCGGCGATCGAGGCGATGAGCTGCGGCGTGCCGGTCGTGGCGACGACCGGGGGCGCCCTGCCCGAGGTGGTGGGCGTCAGCGACGAGACGGGGCTGCTCGTCGAGCCCAACGATCCCGAGGCGCTCGTCGGCGCGATCCGCCGACTCCTCGATGACGCGGACCTGCGGGCCCGACTCGGTGCCGCCGGGCGTCAGCGCGTCATCGAACGCTTCACGTGGGAGGTCACGGCGCGCGGCACGGCGGCCTGTTACGACGCGATCCTCACCGGACGGCCGCTGCCCGAATCGATGGACTTCGGCTGATGCTCACGGCCGACTACGACCAGTTGGGCCTCGCGCGGGGCGACAAGATCCTCGACCTGGGATGTGGCTTCGGCCGGCACGCCTTCGAAGCGGCCCGACGGGGCGCCGACGTCGTCGCCCTCGACGCCGGTCGCGACGAGGTCGAGAGGGTCAAGGCGATGTTCGCGGCGATGGTCGCCGCCGGCGAGCTCGAGGCCGCCACGCTCCACACCGCGGCCGTCCAGGGCGACGCCCTGCACCTGCCGTTCCCCGACGGGGCCTTCGATCGCGTGATCTGCTCGGAGGTGCTTGAGCACATCCCCGACGACGTCGGCGCGATGCGCGAGCTGACCCGGGTGCTGCGCCCGGGCGGGACGATGGCGGTCACGGTACCGAGGTTCGGACCGGAGTTGGTCAACTGGGCGCTCTCGGACGCGTACCACAACGTGCCGGGCGGCCATATCCGCATCTACCGTCGCTCGGTGCTGAGCGCGCGACTCGTCTCGGTCGGACTCCAGGTGACCGGCCACCACTACGCCCACGGGCTGCACAGCCCCTACTGGTGGTTGAAGTGTCTCGTCGGCACCACCAACGAGAGAAACTGGTTCGTGCGCCACTATCACCGACTGTTGGTGTGGGACATCATGAAGGCGCCGCGCACCACCCGCTACGCCGAGCGGGTGCTGGCGCCGCTCATGGGCAAGTCGATCGTCGTCTACCTCGCCAAGCCGACCGCGTCGTGACGTCGACCGCGACCTCGCAGGCCGGCGTGCCGGGCCTACTCACGGCCGAGGAGATCGCCCGCACCGCGGCCCACGTCGCCTCGCTGCAGGTGACAAGCGGACAGATCCCCTGGTTCGCCGGCGGCCACTGCGACCCGTGGAACCACGTCGAGGCGGCGATGGCCCTCACCGTGACCGGCTACGCCGAGGAGGCTAAGGCCGCCTACCGCTGGCTCGTTCGTCACCAGCTCGGCGACGGCAGTTGGTTCAACTACTACATTTGCGAACGCGTGAAGGACACGAGGCTCGACACCAACGTCTGTGCGTACCTCGCCGCCGGGGTGTACCACTACCTGCTGGCCACCGACGACGTGGACTTCGCCGTTGAGGTGTGGCCCGCGGTCGAGCGCGCCATTGAGTTCGTCCTTCGCTGGCAGCTCGACGACGGCACGATTCGCTGGTCGCTCGATTCGGTCGGTCGGCCCGAGTCCTCCGCGCTGCTGACCGGCTCCTCGTCGATCTTCCACTCGCTGCGCAGTGCCGTCGCCCTCGCCGAGCGCCTCGGCTTCGCGAGGCCCTCGTGGGAGCTCGCCGCCGGACGACTCGGCCACGCCGTCGCGCACCACCCCGGCGCCTTCGCGCCGAAGAACGAGTTCGCGATGGACTGGTACTACCCGATCTTCTCGGGCGCCCTCGGGGGCCCGCCCGGCGAGAAGCGCATCGACGACGGATGGGAACGTCACGTCATGGACGGCTACGGGGTGCGCTGCGTGTCCACCAATGACTGGGTCACCGCCGCCGAGACCGCGGAGTGCGTGTTGGCCCTCGACGCCCTCGGCCTCACCAGCCTCGCCCTCGACCTCTTCAGCTACACCCGGCGTCACCGTCGAGAAGACGGCGCCTACTGGACCGGCATTGCCTACCCCCAGGTAGTGACCTTTCCGAGCCTCGAGACCACGTCGTACACCGCGGCGGCGGTCATCCTGGCCGCCGACGCGCTGACCTCGTCGTCGCGCGCGGCCGGACTGTTCCGCCACGACGCCCTGCCCCGGCCGGTCGACCTCGCCGAACCGGGCTGCCCGCTGGTGCGCTAGACGCGTCGCAGCACTCGCAGCGACCCCACGGCCTCCACGTCGACGAAGAGCGCGCTCTCGAGGGCGGCCAGGTAGATCTCGTAGGGCGGACGTCCGCCCTCGGCCGGGTCCTCGAAGACGTCGTGGATGATCAGCAGCCCGTCGGTGACGACCTTCGGCGTCCACGCCTCGTAGTCGGCCCACGCGACCTGCGCGCCGTGGCCACCGTCGATGAAGAGCAGCTCGAGCGGCTGGGCGAAGTGCGCGGCGACTCGCCCGGACGGACCGACGAGCCCGAGCACCGTCGCCTCCAGGCCAGCGTCGGCGATCGTGCGCTGCCAGGTCGGCAGTGTGTTCAGCCGACCGTCGTAGGCGTCGACGAGGGTGGCGTCGAAGTGCTCCCAGCCCTCCTGGTTCTCCTCGCTGCCGTGGTGGTGGTCGAGGGAGTAGACGACGCTGGCCGAACGCTCGGCGGCCGCTCCCAAGTAGACCGCGGACTTGCCGCACCACGCGCCCACCTCGAGCCAGGTGCCCGACGGGAATCGCTCGCCGTGCTCGGTGCCGTGTCGCAAGAGCGCGAGGCCCTCCTCGCGGGGCATGAAGCCCTTCACCGTGTCGGCGAAGTCGAGCAGGTCGTCGTGGCGGCTCATCAGACCACCAAGGATAGGAGCGTCCAGAGGCCCAGGCCGGCGAAGATCAGGCCCCCCGCGAGGCGGATTCGGTACAAGGGGATCACGCGCACCAACGCCGCGCCGCCGTAGGCGCCGAGGAACGAGATCAGAATCATGGCGAGCGACGACGCGACGAAGACCTCGAGGGGCTGGTGGAGCTTCGCCTCGAAGTTGGCCGCCTGGATCTGGGTGAGGTCGCCGAACTCGCCGATGAAGATGACGGCGAAGGCCGTCGTAATCTCGCGCCACCGGGTGCTGTGCCTCTCGGGCTCGGCCTCACGCTCGCCCTTCTCCTCCTCCTCCTTCTGCGAGACGAGCAGGAGGTAGCCGGCCCCGCCGAGGAAGAGAAGTCCGACGATGAGGTCCTTCCAGCGCGCCGGGAAGAGGGTGAGCAGCGAGCCGGCGCCGACGGCGAGGCCCATCTGCAGGACGAAGGCGGTCGACGCGCCGATGACGATCATCGCGGGCCGGGCCCTCGTGCTCATGATGATGGTCGCGATGAACGTCTTGTCGGGCAGCTCGAGCACGAACATCAGGGCGAAGATGCCCACGAACGTCCCGACGTGCATCGACGTCACCTAAATTTGCTGGCGTACGGCCCGGGCGAAGGTCTGTCCGACGCGCATGCGCTCGATCTTCTGTAGGACCGTGCGCTGCTCGCCGCCGATGGGGTGAGCGATGTGGAAGCCCTCGACCTCGTTGGCGAACGCTTCGTCGCGGATGAACGTCGGCAGGCCGAGGGTCATGCGCGACTGGGCGCTCGGAGGGAACTTCGCCATTGCTTCGTCCCAGCGCTCGGTGAGGTAGCGCCACACGCTCGGTCCGGTCCTCTCGTTGCGAGTGAGCAGGCCGAGCACGCTCGGGCCGTCCTGGGTGCGGAACGTGGAGAAGCACTTCTCGGCCGCGTCGAGGGCCACCTTCTCGTCACCGAAGCCGCCGAGGGCGAAGAGGTAGCGCTGCTCCTCCTGGGGGTTCGGGGCGTGGTGGTAGCGCTCGAGGAACGTCTCGTAGGCGCCCGATTGGTTCTCGTGCGCCACAATCAGCATGATCGCGTGGGCCAGGTCGCCCTCGATGGTGTTGGCCCCAAACCGGCGCTGCGCCTCGGCGCGCACCGACTCGTCGGCACCGATGGTCCCGAGGGTGCCGATGATGATGCCGCGCATCTGGGGCGTGCGCTCGTTCTCCCCGTCCACCGCGTCCCAGCCGAGGCGCTCGAACTGCGGGCCGAAGAGATCGCGCACGGTGGCGGCGAAGGTTGCGCGCTGGTCTTCGCCGAGGGCCCGGTGCACGAAGTCGACGGCCGTGGCAACGGTGCCCCACGGCGTGGGCTCGTCCTGGTTGCCCAGGCCCCGCGCGATGGCGAGTCCCTCCACCAGGGTGATGCGACTCGCCAAGAGCGAGGCCCAGCTGTCGACGACGAGCGTCGCGCGCTCGAACTCCTCAAGCTCACCGAGGTGGTTCGCGATCTCAGCGAGCTCCACTGGCCCGTAGCGCGAGCGAAAGACCCCCGAGCCGCCGGCGTTCACCACGACCGGCGCGGCGTCGGAGACCTCGAGTGCCACGTCGCCCAGGAGGTGGCGGCTGACCGGCCCGCCCTTTAGCGAGCGGGTGAAGACCGGGGTCATCCACGACGACCCGATGGAGCTGGCGCCGCGCGCCGGGCCGTAGGAGAAGGGCTCTTGGGTGAGCGCGCCGTCCTGGAAGGTGACGATGGGGTGACCGCCCTGGAGGATCCAGGTGTTCATCATGTCGCGCACGGGCTGGCCGGAGACCTCCTCCAAGGCGTCCCACAGGTCGGTCGTGACGGTGTTGGCGTAGCTGTGCTTGGCCAGGTAGTAGCGGATGCCGTCGCGGAAAATCTCGGCGCCCAGGTACTGCTCGAGCATGCGCAGCACCGAGCCGCCCTTCTCGTACGTGAGGACGTCGAACATCCCGCGGGTGTCGTCGGGGGAGATGACCTCGTACTCGATCGGGCGTGTCGAGTGCAGTCCGTCGACCTGCAGCGCGGCGTCGCGGTCGACGCCGAAGCCGACCCACATCTTCCACTGGGGGCGCAGGTCGTCGGTGCAGAGAACCTCCATGAAGGTGGCGAAGGCCTCGTTCAGCCAGATGCCCTCCCACCACTCCATCGTCACGAGGTCACCGAACCACATGTGGGCGATCTCGTGGGCGACAACGGTGGCGACGCGCTGCTTCTCGGCCAGGGACGCACTCTTCGGGTCGACCAGCAACGCCGATTCGCGGTAGGTGATGCACCCGAGGTTCTCCATCGCGCCGAAGGCGAAGTCCGGAATGGCCACCATGTCGAGCTTGTCGCCGGGGTAGGCGATGTCGAAGTACTCGGAGAAGAAGCGCAGTGCGTGGGCCCCCGCCTCGAACGCGAGCGCGGTGAGGTGGCCCTTGCCAGGGGGATAGACGATGCGCAGCGGCACGCCGTCGACGTCGAGCGCGGCCGTCTCCTCGAACGGCCCGATGACGAAGGCCACCAGGTACGTCGACATCTTCATGGTCGGAGCGAAGCTGACCGTGCGCTGGCCGTTGCCGAGATCGGTGTTCGAGGTGACCGGGGAGTTGGAGTATGCGGCCAGGTGGCTGGGGACGGTCAGGTTGACCTGGAACGTCGCCTTGAAGGACGGCTCATCCCAGCAGGGGAAGGCGCGACGGGCGTCGGAGTGCTCGAACTGCGTTGTGGCGATCATGTGCGAGACGCCCTCTACGTCGGTGAACGTCGAGCGGTAGAAGCCCACCAGGAGGTCGTTCAGCACTCCGGTGAACGCGATCTCCACGACGGCCGGCCCGATGGGCAGCGCGTGGTCGAAGAGGAACGTCGTGGTCTCGTAGATGTGATCCTGGCGCACGTCGACCGAGCGCAGGCTCGTGCCGGCGGCGGTGACGGTCGCGGCGCCGAGCACCAGGTCGACCGCGTGCAGGCTGAACTGCTGGCTCGACTCGCTGAGGACGACGTCGATCTCGACCCGTCCGGCGAAGGTCGCGCCGTCGAGGTCGGGCGTGATGAAGAGCCGGTAGGCCGAGGGAAGGACCGAGCGTTCGAGGCGATAGGGGTTCGAGGAAGCATTCACGAGTTTCAACCTTACGCCCAAACGTTCTACGCTCGCTAAGTGACAAATTCGCCCACGCCCGTCTCACTGCGAGTGAAGCCGGGACCCAACCGACTCGCGGTGACCGGCATTGGCAACGCGATGCTCGACATCATCACGCAGGACTCCCGTGAGGTCTTCCGTGATCTCGGGCTCGTGAAGGCCGCGATGGCCCTTATCGAAGAGCACCAGCTCGACACCTTCTACAACGCCATGGGCCCGACCATCCAGATGTCGGGCGGGTCGGTCGCCAACACCATCGCGGGGGTCGCAGCGCTGGGCGGCACGTGCGGTTACATCGGCAAGGTCGCCAACGACGACTTCGGCCACCAGTTCACCCACGACCTCGCGTCGATGGGCGTGGAGCTCGACCTCGCGACCGCGGGAGCGGACGAGGGCGCGACCGGCCGGTGCCACGTCTTCATCTCCGACGACGCCCAGCGCACCATGGCGACTTACCTCGGCGCCTCGAACCAGCTTCGGGTCACGGACATCAACGAGCGCCTGATCGCGCGCTCCGAGATCACCTACGTCGAGGGGTACCTCTTCGACCTGCCCCCGGCCAAGGAGGCGATCCGCAAGGTGGTCAACTTCGCCCACGAGCACGACTCGATGGTGGCGCTGTCGCTGTCGGACATGTTCTGCGTCGAGCGTCACCGACGAGACTTCCTCGACCTAGTGACCCACGATGTCGACGTGCTGCTCGCCAACGAGACCGAGATCCGCGCACTGTTCAACGTGGAGACCCTCGAGGCGGCGTTCGGGGCGCTCGACGAGCTCGGCATCCTCGCGGTCGTCACGCGCGGCCCCCGTGGCGCCGACGTCGCCACCGTGTCGGGCGTCGTGAGCGTGCCCGCCCACGAGGTCGAGCACGTCGTCGACCAGAACGGGGCGGGCGACATGTTCGCCTCGGGGTTCCTCTACGGCCTCGCCCTGGGCGCCGACCCGGTCGAGGCGGCCGAGTTGGGATCGCTGTGCGCCGGTGAGATCATCACCCACCTGGGGGCCCGTCCCGAGAGCGACCTCGAGGAGCTGGCCATCCAGGCCGGCCTCCTCTAGAGTCCCTGGCGGTCCAGTTCGGCGTCGAGCTCTCGGGTACGCACGGTCTCCCACGCCACCCACGCCACGGCAATCGGGATGCAGGCGAGCAGCATCAGCGCGTCGCCCCCGATCCACATAATGGCGCCACCAAGGTGGATGCTGTCGAGGATCGACGCAGCCGTGGACCCCGTCGGTGACAGGTGGCGGTAGCTCGGGAAGGGGTTCCTCGAGGACATCGCGAGGGCGAGTCCCGTGAACGTGTCAACCGGTACCGCCGCCATCACGTAGACCAGGCGCAGCCCGCGGTGGATGGTCGTACCGCGCTCGAGTCCGAAGGCCACCCGGAAGAAGAGGTAGCCCGTCACGAGGAAGGCGACGTGCTCGAGGTTGTGGAGCCAGTCGTGGCGCAACATGAGGTCGAACAGGCCCGTGAGGTGCGCCGTTGGAATGAAGGCGAAGTAGAGGGCGAAGGCGAAGAGCGGGTGGGTGACCACCGACATGATCCGTCCGTCGAGGAGCGCTCGGAGCGCCCCGCCGCCGACCGCGTGCGCCAGGTCCAAGGGGGCGCTCAGCGCGAAGAGCGGTGCCGCGACCATAATCAACAAGAGATGCTGGATCATGTGGTCGCTGAAGTAGGCCCGGTCAAAGACGCCGACGACCGATTCGGTCGCGACGAACGTGATGACCAGTCCGGCGACGAAGGACGTCGTTCGCCACGCCGACCAACGACCGGATCGACGCGCCGCCATCACGTAGAGCAGGCCCGCCGCGAGGAGGATCACGACCGGGACGGCGTCGAGCCGCCACTGGTTGAGGTGGTGCCATGAGAACTGTTGAATCGTGGACAACGGCACGGTGTGCATCCTACGAGGGGCTTTGGACGTCCTAGGCCCCCCATTAGGCTGGGGCGGTGACGTCGAAGTATTTCTCCCGCCGAGCGCTCGGACTTCATCTGGCGCTGGCCATCTGGATCGGCGTGTGCGCCGTGGCGGCGTGGTGGCAGGTCGGCCGTGCGATCCAGGGCAGTTCGCTCAGCTACTTCTACGCTATCGAGTGGCCGGTCTTTGGCATCTTCGGCGTCCTCGGCTGGTTCGCCCTCTTGAACCTCGAGAAGGTCACCGAACACCAGGAGAAGGCCCGTCGCGAGTACGAGGAGCACAAGCGCGCCGAGGCCCGAGCAGCCCGCGAGGCGAGTGGCGAGCCCGAGGACCCGATCCTCGCCGCCTACAACGACCACCTCGCCCAGATCGCCTCGTCGCCCAAGAGGAAGCTCTGGGGCCACTGATGGACCCCACCTTCCGGCGCTACCGCCTCATGTCGTTCGTCACCGGCACGACCCTGTTGAGCCTGTTCGTCACGCTGTTCCTGCACGCGGTGGACCTCTCGTTCTGGGAGCACTTGAAGTGGTTCGTCAAGGTCGTGGGTGTCGGCCACGGGGTGTTGCTCTACCCGCTCTACATGGTCACCTGCTTCCAGGTGGTGCTGAAGTTCCATCTCAACGTCGCGCTACTGGCGCTGATGTTCCTCGCCGGCTTCGTGCCCGGCCTGGCGTTCTACCTCGAGTACCGGATGCGCCGGCGGCTCTATCCGAACGGCTTCGAGCACCCGTGAGCAGTCCCTGGCTCTCGCGCCGAGTCATCGCCTACGCCCACCAGGGCGGTTCCTTTGAGGGGCCGTCCTCGACGCTCGCGGCGATCGAGTGGTCCCTCGCGGGAGGTGCCACCGCCGTCGAGCTTGACGTCCACGCGACCCGGGACCGAAGAATCGTCGTGAGCCACGACGAGACCGTCGACCGCACGACCAACCACCACGGGGAGATCGCGGACCTCTCCTTGGCGCAACTGCGCGAGATGGACAACGCCTACTGGTGGATCGCCGGTGAGGCGGTGACTCCCGGGCGCGCCGACGAGGAGTACGTCCATCGCGCCAAGGCGCCCCGGGACCGCGACTACGCCCTCGCGACGCTCGAGGAGGTGTCGCAGAGATTCCCCGGCGTCCTCTTGAACCTGGACATCAAGCGCACGAGCCCCGACGTTGAGCCCTACGAGGAGCTGCTCGCGGACGAACTGCGCCGCCTCGAACGGACTGGCTCGGTCATCGTCGCGTCGTTCCTCGACCACGCCATCCAGTCGTTCCGGGCGCTGGCGCCCGAGGTGGCGACGTCGGCGGCGACCGGGGAGACGGCCACGTTCTACTTCTCGCTCCAGGAGGGCTCTGCGAAGGTGCCGCCGGCCCAGGCGCTCCAGGTTCCGGCAACCTTCGGCGACGTCACCGTTGTCGACGAGCGCTTCGTCGAGGCCGCCCACGAAGCGGGCCTCGCCGTGCACGTCTGGACCATCAACGAGGAGGACGAGATGCGAGCGCTGGTCGACCTCGGGGTCGACGGCATCGTCAGCGACCGGCCGACGCGGTTGGCCCGGGTCCTGAAGGAACGGGGCTGCGCGTGGGACGGGGTGCTGTAGGGACGGCCTTAGCCGCGGCCGCAGTTCGGCTTCTTGCCGTGATTGGCCTTCTTCTTCGCGCGCAGCTTGCGCTTGACCGTCCGCTTTGACATAGGTGACAATGTTACTGGGTGGCGGGTACTTCTGGCCAAACGAGGGGACTTTCGTGGAGAACAGCGTGACCACCCGGGGACGGCTCGTCATCGTCGCGACGCCGCTCGGGAATCTGGGCGACATCTCGCGCCGGGCGCTCGATCTCCTCGCCAGCGCCGACTTCGTCTACTGCGAGGACACGAGACGATCCAGCACGCTCTTCAGCGCCCACTCGATCCCGGTGCGGGGACGCCTTCGGGCGCTGCACGAGCACAACGAGGCCTCGCTGTGCGAGGAGGTCATCGGCCACGTCAGCGAGGGGCGCGTGATCGTGCTCATCAGCGACGCCGGCACGCCCGGCATCAGCGACCCCGGTTCGCGGATCGTGGCCGCGGTCGCCGACGCCGGCCTCGACGTCACCACCGCCCCGGGACCGTCGGCGGTCGTCGCGGCTCTGTCGATCAGCGGCCTGGCGACCGAGCGCTTCGCGATGGAGGGGTTCGTACCCCGCAAGGCCGGCGAGCGCGAGCGGCTCTACGCGCAGTGGGGGCGCGAGACGCGCACCATTGTCTTCTACGAGTCACCCCAGCGATTGGCGGCGACGCTCGCCGAGCTGGCCGGGCACTACGCCGCTCGCCGGGTCTGCGTGGCCCGCGAGATCACCAAACTCCACGAGGAGGTGCTGCGCGGGACGCTCGCCGAGGTCGCGGCGCTGCTCGGTGCGCGCGACGTCCTCGGTGAGATCGTCGTGGTGCTCGAGGGCGCGCACGCCGAGGCCCCGGCCGACGACGCGGTGATTCGCGCCGCGCTGGACGAGCAGTTCGCTGACGGGGCCTCCACCCGCGACGCGGTGTCGTTCGTCGCTGAGTCGCTCGGGGCGGCGCGACGGGTCGTCTACCAGCTCGCGCTCGAACGGCGCGCTGACGAGGGCCGTTGATTCAGTACCCTTGACGGATGGGTCGCTTCTACATCACCACCCCGATCTACTACGTCAACGACGCCCCGCACGTCGGCCACGCCTACTGCACCGTCAACGCCGACGCGATGGCGAGGTGGCACCGACTCATCGGCGACGAGACGAAGTTCCTGACCGGGACCGACGAGCACGGCCAGAAGGTGGCCGACGCCGCGGCCAAGAACGACATGTCGGCGCGCGACTGGACGGACCGGTACTCGGCGCGCTTTCGCGAGGCCTGGGACGCCCTCGACATCAGCTACGACGACTTCATCCGCACGACCGAGCCCCGCCACTACGAGAGCGTGCAGAAGTTCCTCACCGCGATCTACGACAACGGCTACATCTACAAGGACGTCTACAAGGGCCTCTACTGCGTGAGCTGCGAGGACTACTTCACGCCCGAGGCGAGCGTCAACGGCAACTGCCCGATCCACGGCCGGCCGCTCATCGAGATGGAGGAGGAGAACTGGTTCTTTCGTCTCAGCGCCTTCGAGGACCGGCTCCTGGCGCACTACGGGGACCATCCCGAGTTCGTCACCCCCGAGACCAAGCGCAACGAGGCCTACTCGTTCATCAAGGGGGGGCTGCGCGACATCTCGATCACGCGAACCTCGATCTCGTGGGGCGTGCCGGTGCCCTGGGATGACCGGCACGTCTTCTACGTCTGGTACGACGCGTTGATCAACTACCTGACCGCCATCGGCTACGGCCGTGACGACGACGAGGTCGCCCAGTGGTGGCCCTACTCGCACCACCTCATCGGCAAGGAGATCATCCGTTTCCACTGCGTGTGGTGGCCGGCGATGTGCATGGCCGCCGGCCTCGAGCCGGTCAGCCACGTCCAGGTCCACGGGTGGCTGCTCATCGGCGGACAGAAGCTCTCCAAGACCATGGCCGCCGAGGGCGAGCTGCGACTGAGCGACATCGCACCGGTGATGCTGACCAACGAGTTCGGCGTCGACCCGGTTCGCTACTACCTGCTGCGCGAGACCTCGCTCGGCAACGACGGCGAGTTCTCCCACGAGGGCATCACCCTGCGCTACAACACCGACCTCGCGAACAATCTCGGCAACCTCGTGGCGCGCGTGACGACGGTGGTCAATTCCAAGTGCGCCGGCGTCGGACCGGCGGCGCGGGTCGACTCGGCGTTGCGCGCCGAGGCCGAGCGAGCGATTCGCGAGACGGCCGACGGGTGGAACCGCTTCGCGCCCCAGAGCGCCCTCGAGGCGACGTGGGGCCTCATCGGCGCGACGAACGCCTACCTCGAGGCGACGGCGCCGTGGAAGATGGAGCCGGGCCCCGGGGTGGACGCCGTGCTGGGCAACGCCCTCGAGGCGATCCGGCTGGTGGCGATTCTCGCGACCCCGGCGATGCCGGGCGTCTGTGAGGAGATCTGGCGGCGCATCGGACTCGCCGGCTCGCCGAGTGCGCGTCCCTTCGACGAGAGTGCCACGTGGGGTCAGTACCAAGGCGGCACGAAGGTCGAACGGGGCGAGCCACTCTTCCCACGGATCGCGACCGACCAATGAGCCACTGGACCGACGCCCACTGTCACTTGCAGGACCAGTTCCTCGCCGAGGACGGTCGGGTGGCTGACGACGTGCGCGAGACCCTCGCGCGAGCCTACGACGGCGGCGTCGACCGGGTCGTGGTGATTGGCACCGACGAGATGACTTCGCGCGAGGCCCTGGCCCTCACCGCGCTCTCGGGACCGGTCGAGATCTACGCGACCGTCGGGCTACACCCCCACGGGGCGGCCCGCGACGTGGCCCCGATCGCCGACCTGGCCCGCACCGGCCACGAGAAGCTGGTCGGCATCGGCGAATGCGGGCTTGACTACTTCTACGAGCACTCCGCCAGAACGGACCAACGTCAATCCTTCGCGACCCAGATCGCCCTCGCCCATGAGCTGGACCTCGCCCTCGTGATCCACGCTCGCGACGCCTTCGACGACCTTTTTGCGGTATTGAGGAGTGAGGGCGTGCCGGCGCGCACGGTGGTGCACTGCTTCACCGGCGACACCGACGACGCGCTGGCCTGCCTCGAGTTGGGCTGTGACATCTCGGTCTCGGGGGTCGTCACCTTCAAGAACGCCGGTTCGCTGCGCGAGGCGGTGCGCGTCGTGCCCCTCGACCGGCTCCACGTCGAGACCGATAGCCCGTTCCTCGCACCGGTGCCGTACCGCGGCCGGACGAACGAGCCGGCCTACGTCACCGTGGTGGGCGAGTACGTGGCCGAACTGCGCGGCATCGGCTTCAGGGAGCTGCGCGACGCGACCTACGCCAACACGGCCCGGCTCTTCGCGCTGCCGGCGAAATAAACCGGCTCTGTTCAGGTAGTTTGACGCGACTCGGGGCCCGAGTTGCCCCCGGGGGGCCCCTTGCCTAGCGTTGGGGGGCGGGGAGTTCGCTAACGACCCGTTGTCCTGGTGGAGGGTGGAGTTCTGGGGGCATCAATCCGACGGGTGCCGTGTCGCCCGTTGTCGTCTTTGACCGTGGTCGCCGCACTGGCGCTCTCACTGGTCTTCACTGCGCCACTCGACGCCGGCGCCGCGACCGTGCACGCCTCGCGGCACATGCCGCGCCTGATTGGGCTCTCTCGCGCGCAGGTCTACGCGAGCATGAAGTCGGCCCAGTTGTACTTCACGACCCGCGGCCCGGGCTCGACCACGGGCACGTGGACCGTGGTCGTGGCGCAGCAGCCGGCCCCGGGGACGATGGTCGCCTGGCACTCCCAGGCCAGGCTCACCGTCGCCAAGGCCTCCGCGCACGCTCCGCGCCGCGTTCCGCGCCTGATCGGCCTGTCGCGGGCCCGAACCTTCGCCGCCATGAAGCGGGCCCAACTGTACTTCCGGACCCGCGGACCAGGGAGTACGACCGGGAAATGGATCGTCGTCCTGCACCAGTCTCCGGCCCCGAGGACCCGAGTCGCCTGGCACGCCGAAGTGACGCTCACCGTCTCGACGAAGCGGCCCACGCCCCGCCCGACGGTGAGGCGCACGACGACCACCACGGTCCGGCGCACGACCACGACGACGCTGAAGAAGCCGACGACCACCTCGACCTCCACTACGACGACGGTCCCCGTCACGACCACGACCTACCCCGGCGAGCCCACGACGACGACGTTGACGCCACCCACGACCACCTCGACGTCCACCACCACGACGGTGCGCGTGACGACGACCACCGTGAGGAAGAGGCCCGGGCGCTACCGCATCGGCGTCGCCACGTGGTACTCGTACGTGCCGGGTCACTGCGCGACGTGGTACCTGCCCTTCGGCACGCGGATCCGGGTCCTGGACCTGAAGACCGGTCACTCGGTCACCTGCATCGTTTCGGACCGCGAGGCGGCCCACGGCAACCGGGTGGTCGACCTCTCCGAGACCGAGTTCGCCAAGTTGGCGCCACTGCACGTCGGGGTCATTGCGGTAAAAGTAACCTGGTGACCCACACCCGGACCGAACTCGTCGCGCTGCTCGAAGCCCACGGCCTCCGCCCGTCACGCGCACTGGGCCAGAACTTCGTGGTCGACCCCAACACCGTGCGCCGGATCGCGCGTCTCGCCGAGATCGGCGCGGGCGACCTCGTGCTCGAGATCGGAGCCGGACTCGGGTCGCTGACCCTGGCGCTGCTCGAGACGGGCGCGGAGGTCCACGCAATGGAGGTCGACCGCTACCTCCTCGAGCCGTTGCGCTCGGTGGTCGAGACCCGCGGAGCCGTCGTGCACCACGCCGACGCCCTCAACGCCGACTACGAAGGGATCCTCGCCGGACGCGAGGCGGTCGTCGTCGCGAACCTCCCCTACAACGTGGCGACTCCGCTCGTGCTTCACCTACTCGAGAGTGAGCCGCTGGTGCGACGGATGCTCGTCATGGTCCAACGCGAGGTGGGCGATCGCTTCGCTGCCCAGGCCGGTGACGAGGCCTACGGCGCCGCGTCCCTGCGGCTGCAGTACTTCGCCGACGCTCGCGTCGTGGGCAAGGTCGCGCCGACCGTCTTCTTGCCCCGGCCCAACGTCGAGTCCGCGCTGGTCTCGATCGTGCGCCGTGAGCACGTGCGCATCGACCCTGAACTCGTGAGCGAGGCCGACCTCTTCGAGGTGATCCGCACCTCGTTCGGCCACCGGCGCAAGATGCTGCGCCGCTCGCTCGCCGGCTGGGTGACCGACGGGGTCTTCGAACGGGCCCAAATCGAAGAGACCCGCCGGCCCGAGGAACTGACCCTCGAGGAGTTCGCGCGACTGGCGGCCGCCCGGTGACCGGTGGGGAGACCGGGGAGTTCGCGGCGCTGCGGGCCCGGGCCAAGATCACCTGGTACCTCGAGGTCACTGGTCGACGCGCCGACGGCTACCACGAGCTGCGCAGCGAGATGACGACCATCGACCTCTACGACGATGTTCTCGTCGAGGAGGGCGCCGACTACCTCACGGTCGTCAACCCGTTCGCAGTGCCGGTGCCCGTGGACGACACCAACCTCGTCGTGCGGGCGCTGCGCCTGGTCGGTCGAAGGGCCGGGGTCACGATCGACAAGTCGATCCCGGTCGGCGGGGGACTCGGCGGTGGCAGCGCCGACGCCGCGGCGATCCTGCGCTGGGCCGGGAGCGTCGAGCCGCACCGGGCCGTGACGCTCGGTGGCGACGTGCCCTTCTGCCAACTCGGTGGCCGGGCTCTGGTGGAGGGCGTCGGCGAACGCCTCACGCCCCTCGCCTTCGAGCAGCGCTGGGTCACGTTGATCATGCCCGACTTCGGGGTGAGCACCGCGGACTGCTACCGCGCCTACGACGAGTTGCGCGACGGCGGCTGGTCGCCGGAGGGCTCGAACCACTTGGAGAGGCCCGCCGGCGTGGTCGAGCCGAGGCTGAAGTCGACCCTCGAGTGGCTGCGCACCGAGTTCGGCCCCGGCGTGCAGTTGGCCGGATCGGGTTCGACGATGTTCGTGGAGGGACGCCTAGACCAGCAGCGGAACCACTGGGGCATGACCGGCCCCGAGGGCCCTCTCCAGGTTATTCAGACCACCACGACGCCCGACTAGGCGTCGGCGAGACTATTTACCGGCGGCGCGACGCTGGAAGCGGGTTCGCTTCAGCATCTTCTTGTGCTTCTTCTTACGCATGCGCTTACGGCGCTTCTTGATTAGTGATCCCATGGCTCGTACGACCTTACTAGATAATTGAAAGAGGCCTCTGGCGCCCTTTTCGCGGCGTCGCTGAGGACTACTCGACGATGCGCTCGATGTTGAGCGCCTGGCGGGGACATCCCCGCACGGCGTAGCGGGCCGACTCCAGGGCCCCGAGGTCCGCGAGCGGCGTCGGGGTGGTCACGATGATCGGGTAGCCCCATTCGTCGATATTCACCAGCTCCGGCGCGAGCTCGTGGCAGTGGCCGAAACCGTCACAGAGGATGGGGTTCACCCGCAAGACGAAACCACCGACCTTGTGCCTCATTCCCACACCATCTCGTCCTCGGGTTCCAGGGCCGGCATTGGCACCCAGTGCTGGGAGGACCGTGCCCCGGCACACGGCGCTGCTCGCAGGTGGTTGTCGACGTCGTGCTCGAAGACCCGCAGGGCCGACAGCACCATGCGGGTGACGCCGTCGGGGTGGCGACAGGCCCCGCGGCCCTCGATCACCCCGCAGCGCTGCACGAGTCGCTCGTAGACGGCCGGGAGGTCGCGTGCGCCGTGGATCAACTGGCTGAGGTCCTCGGCGATCGCCGGCAGGCCGAAGGCGCACGGCCCGCACTGGCGCGCGCTCTCGTTGGCCATCCAGCGTGCGATGCGTTGGGTCTCGACGAGGCCGCAGGCACCCTTGGGGACCACGACGAGGATGCCCGCGCCGACCGTCGCGCCGATCGGTCCGAGGGCCTGGTTGGTGTAGGGGGTGTCGAGGTGATCGCCCGATAGCCAAAGTCCGCCATAGCCGCCCGTGAGGATCGCCTGGGGATCGGGGTCGGCGCCGCCGGCCGCGAGGATCGAGCGCAACGATGTGCCGAGGGGCACCTCGAGCACCGTGGGACGCCTCACCGCGCCCGAGAGCGACACGAGCGTGCTGCCGGGACTCTCCGGGGTGCCCAGACCGCGGAACCAGTCGGCGCCGAAACGCCCGATCAGCCCGACGTTCGCGCAGGTCTCGGCGTTGTCGACGAGGACCGGGCCGTTGCCGATTCGCATGATGTGGGGCCGTCCGGGACGGTACTGGGGCAGCGACTCGTGGTCGTCGAGCCAGTGGACGAGAGCCGACTCCTCGCCGGCCACGTAGCGCCACGGCGGGGCGTGCAGCTCGAGCTTGGCTCCGCGCTGGCTTCGCCGGTCCCGTTCGTGGATGGCGCGCTCCACGTGGTGCACGACTGTGGGATTGTCGCGAGCGACGCAGATCGCGATGTTCTTTGCACCAATGATCGAGGCGAGGAACTCGGCCCCGTCGAGCACCAGGTGGGGGTTGGAGGAGAGCAGCGTCTGGTCCTTGTGCGCGGCCGGCTCGCCCTCCATGGCGTTCACGACCATGTACTTGTTGTGGCTGCGCTGGCTGCGGATCAGCTCGGCCTTGCGATAGGTCGGGAAGGCCGCGCCGCCGCGACCGGTCAGCCCCGACGCCTCGAGCTGGTCCATGACCGTGCCCGCGCGCGCCGTCATGGCGAAGGCCTCCTCGTGTTGAGCGAGGGTGAGGGGCCGGCCGCTGGCTCCGTGCAGGACCCGCGGCAGCGTGTTCGCTGGAATCACCGACGTCCCCGCTTCGGGTCGTCACGCGGGACCGTGGGGAAGGGGCGCGCGCCCTGCGGGGCGACGACCGGCGGCGTGTCCACCCTGGACCGGACCGGGACCGGCCCGTGATCGATTGGCGCGAGGGGCGAGAGCGCGGTGCGTCCGGCCGCGCGCGCCGGGCGTCCGAGATAGCGCCACAACGCGGCGCCGACGACGACGCCAGCGCAGACGACCACGGCGACGAGGCCGAAGGTGCGCCGGCTGTCGGTGCCCGTCATGAGGGTGTGCACTGCGGCCGCGGCGAAGGCCAGCCAGCTGAACCAGTGAATGAAGCGCCACGTCGAGTTGCGGATGCGCACCTTCAAGAGGCTTGAGATCCACACCGCGAGGACGAGGTCGAAGGCGACCGAGCCGAGACCCACGGCGAGGCGCTTGTAGCTCGAGGTCATCGGCAGGAAGATCGAGATCCACCCGGTCGGGACGTAGCTGTCGATGACCGTGCTGGTGATGTGGATCGCGAGGAAGACCACGGCGATGATCGAGACCGACCGGTGCAGTTCGTTGAGTTCGAAGCGCCCTACGAGGGTGCCGCCGACCCGGTTGGCGACGAAAGTGCCGAGCGCTACGACGAGGGTGAGCAGGATCAGCGCGACGAAGCCGGTCGCCCGGGTGGTGTACCACAGATACGGTGAAGTGAGGGCAATCACGGAGAGGTGTCTCCTTCTGGGGGCCATCCGCCTACGAACTCCACCGTACCGTCGGTTCGCACGAGGCGCGCCGACCAGCCCGCCTGGGCGATGAAATAGCCGGCATCCTCGTCCCACAAGAGGGCGGCCGTGGCGAAGGCGTTGGCGAGGACGCAGTTGGCGGCCGAGACCGAGGCGGTGGCGTAGAACGACTGCGCGAACGAGCCGGTGCGCGGGTCGATGATGTGGTTGACGACGGTGTCGCCGACGCGCCAGGTGCGCGTGGTCGTCGACGACGTGGCGATGCCCCCGTGCTCGATGCTGATCCGTGGCTCGCGGCCCGTGATGACGAGCGACTCACTCACTCCAATCACCCAGGGGCCACCGGCCCCGTGGCCGCGCACGGCCACGTCGCCGCCGAGCTCGACGACGACCCCGCCGAAGGGCGCCACGTCGTCGGCAACGAGGTCGACGACGAGCGCCTTGGCACTGGCGCCCAGGTCCAACTGGCAGCCGGGCGCCAGCGTCACGGTGTGGTGCCCGCGGTCGAGATCGATCGCCCCGAGCCCCGGGGCCGGGACCGGCCGCCGGGTGACGGTGTCGCGTCGCCGGGCCAGCTCGTCGTAGTCACGGTCGTAGCCGAGGGCGAGCAGGGCCGGCAGGACCGTGGGGTCGCACAATCCGTCGGTCGCCTCACCGGCGCGAAGGGCGGCGTCCAGCGCCAGTTCGAGGGTCTCGCTGATGGCGACGCTCTCGCCGTGGTGTCCGTTGAGCCGTGAGATCTCCGAGTCGGACCGGAAGCGGTTGCACGAGGCGTCGAAGGCGTTGAGCCAGTGCCAGAGTCGTTCCTCGGCGAAGCGCATCTGGCTGTCGTGCTCGGTGGCAATCGAGCCGGTCAGGCCCCAAATCTCGAAGTTCATGGCGTACCAGTCACTGTAATTAGTAACAGGTGACGTGGCCTGAAGGCGTGCTGTAGCAGATGGTCGTGGTCGTGACCGGCGCGACGACCGGCGCCCTGTACGCGGTGGTCGGCGTCGGGTGGCCGGGGGCGGTGGTGGTGGGCGTCGCCGCGGGCACGGTGGTCGTGGGCAAGGTGACGGGCACGGTGACGGGGGGCTTGGCCGCACTCGCCACATAGCCGACCAGCACGGCGGACGCCACGCCGGAGCCGACGAAGATTATCTGGGTAAGTCGTCGGATTCGCGCGAAGCGGCGATCGCGCTGTTGGGGGGTGCGGTGCGAGGGGGTCATGTGGTGATTCCTTTCCCCCAAACTCTCGCAGCGCCGCCTAAGGGGACCTCAGCCGCTTCGTAAGAAAATCGACAGAAGTTGCCTCGAGACCGGGCTTCGAACGCTACTCGTCGCGGTCTTGGGCGATCGGCAGGCTGATGGTGAAGCGAGCGCCGCCGAGCTCGGGGTCTCGGTCCACTCGCACGTTGCCGTGCAGCTCGGAAACGACCTGCGCGACGATCGAGAGGCCGAGTCCCGACCCCGGCAGGGCCCTCGCGGAAGGGGACCGCCAGAAGCGATCGAAGACGAAGGGCAGGTCTTGGTCGTTGATACCCGGGCCGCTGTCACTCACGGTGATGGCGCCGGCGCGCGAGGCGACCACGATGCGCCCGTCGCGCGGCGTGAACTTCACGGCGTTGGTGAGCAGGTTCGAGAGGGCGCGTACGAGCCGGTCGTGGCGGCCGAGCACGGTGGACGGCTCGACGGTGGCGACGATCGTGATGTCCTTGATGCGGGCGTAGGTCCGAGCGGTGTCGACGCACTCGTCGACGCACTCGTCGAGGCGCAGCGACTCGATGGCCCCCTCGCTGCGCTCGCCGCGGGCGAGCTCGCCCAGGTCGGTGACGAGAGCGGCGAGCTCGTCAACTTGCGTGACCATGTCGTCGGTGAGCTGGCGCAAGTCGTCGGGGTCGAGCTCTCGCGCTCGCGAGAGGACCTGGGCGTTGGTGCGCAGC
Organism: Acidimicrobiales bacterium; assembly: GCA_043721635.1. Taxonomy (GTDB): domain Bacteria; phylum Actinomycetota; class Acidimicrobiia; order Acidimicrobiales; family RAAP-2; genus RAAP-2. The sequence continues at coordinate 46,794 of JAYSQJ010000035.1, forward strand.
GACGTCAGGGGAGTGCGCAGCTCGTGGCTGGCGTCGACGACCAACTGTCGTTGGAGGACCTGGCTCGACTCAACCGTGCTGAGCAGCCGGTTGAAGACCCGGCGCAGCCGTCCGAGCTCGTCGGCTTCGCCCTCGTTGAGCCGGTAGCCCATGTCGTTGGTCTCGGCGACGGTCTCGATCTCGTTGGTCACCTCCTCGAGGGGGTGCAGCGCGGCGCGAGCGAGGAAGAGGCCGAGGCTGAGTGCCAGAAACAGTCCGCCGGCCGCGACGAAGAGCAAAGTCCGCACCAGGTTGCGCAGCTCGGCGACCTGGCCGCTGATCCCGGTAATGAACACTTGGGCCGAGGTGGTCGGTACGTCGCACAGCCCCTTCGAGCACCGGATTGTTGCGTGCTTGGGCAGCGGGACGATGAGCTCGCGGTAGCTCTGGCCCTGGAACTCGATCGTCCGCAGTAGTTGGGGCTCGAGGCCCTTGGCGATCTGGCGGATCATCTTGTCGATCGGTACGTTGAGTGTCGGGACCGTCTGGCCACTGGCCAGCACGAGTTGGACGGTGGCGCCGGTGACGCGCGAGTCGTCGTTGCCGCCGCCGCTCGTCTGGGAGAGGGCCTTGGCCGCGTAGAGCGACTCGTCAACGGAGTGCAGTAGCGCCGAGCGGGCCGTGATGAACGAGGCGAAGCACGCAAGGATCACCGCGATGGCCGCGGCGGCCACGGTCGCGGTGATGACGCGGGAGCGGAAGGTCACGGGTTGCGCAGAGCGTAACCAACGCCGCGCACGGTCTGGATGAGCCGCGCCTCGCTAGCCTCTTCGAGCTTGCGTCGCAGGTAGCCGATGTAGACCGCGAGCGAGTTGGTGCCCGAGTCGAAGTTGTAGCCCCACACGAGGTCAAGTATCTGGTCCCGGGTGAGCACCTGGCGGGGGTGCTGGAGGAACAGTTCGAGCAGGTCGAACTCGATCTTGGTGAGCTCAACGCCGCGTGCACCGCGGTGCACTTCACGGGTCTGGGGATTGAGCGTGAGGTCCTCGAATCGCAGGACCGCGCCATCGCCGTCGCCCACGTTGTGGCGTCGCAGCAGCGCGCGCAACCGGGCGAGCAGCTCGGCCAGGTCGAAGGGCTTCACCAGGTAGTCGTCGGCCCCGACGTCGAGTCCCGCGACGCGGTCGTTGACGGCGTCGCGGGCGGTCAGCATCAGGATCGGGGTCGTGTCGCCGGCCTGGCGGATCCGACGGCATATCTCGAGGCCGTCGATGTCCGGGAGCTGGAGGTCGAGCACGATCGCGTCGGGGGCGCGCAACTGGATCGACTTGAGGGCGCTCACGCCGTCCTCGAAGAGCTCGACGTCGTAGTTCTCCATGCGCAGGGCCCGACCGAGGGCGCTGCGGATGGCGGCGTCGTCGTCGACGATCGCGATGTAGGAGGTTGAGGGGGCGGTGGTCACGGCGCGGCTTTCTTCAGGCGGGTCAACAGGCTCTAGTGTTGCTGGTTGGTATTAACCATTCTCCAGTCATTCGTTAAGAATCTCCGAAGATTGTCAGAGTACCTTCATTGGCGGGTAGTTCAATTGGCAGAACGACGGACTTTGAATCCGTAGGTTGGAGGTTCGAGCCCTCCCCCGCCAGCCACTCCGGCTAGGTGCAGAACCGGTTCAAGAGTGCCGCCAGTTCCAGGGGCTGGTCGCCCTGGATGGAGTGCCCCGCGTTGTTCACGTGCACGACCGTCGCGCCCGGCAGGCGCTTCAAGAACTCGGCCTCGTCCCCGTCGTCGACCACCGAACCGGCGGCCATCGCTCGCAGCAGTGTCACCGGCATCGAGAGCTCGCTGAGCTTCGTCCAGAGGTCCCCGGCGTCGGGGGCGGTCAGCTCGGACCTGGGATGCTGCTGGTGGCGCCACACCCAGGTGCCGTCGGTCCGCGGCAGGGCGTTGTGCAGGATGCCGCGGCGCAGCGACGAGACCGACCGGGTCGGGTTGTGCTCGACCGTGCGTTCCAACAGCTCGTCGAAGTCGGCGAACGACGTGGGGCCGTTCACGAAGTCGGTGATGTGGCGGGCCTTGTCGGCGTTCACCCCTGGCGTGATGTCGATCAGCACCAGGGACGCCACCAGGTCCGGCCGTTCGTGCGCCACCAGCAGCGCGGTGAGGCCACCGAGCGACATGCCGACCAGCGGTCGCGCACCCGAGGTCAACTGCTCGATGGCCCGCGCGACGTCGGTCGCGTGGCTCGCGATCGCCGAGGCGGGGTAGGGCGAGGCGTCGGAGTGGCCGTGGCCAGGCAGGTCGAGAGCGGCGAGGGGACGCTGCATGGCCAGGGCGACCGTGTCGAAGGTGTGGGCGTTCTGCGCGCCACCGTGGAGCAGCACCAGCTCGGGTTCGGCGTCACCCCAGCGAAGCCCGCTGAGCTGGCGCAGACCGTCGACCGCGACGAAGAAGCGGCGAACGGTGGGTACTGGCACGTCGAAGTCCCACTCGGCCAGGTTCTCGTGAAAGAGCGAGAACTCGTCGTAGGTGGAATCGGGCACGCTAGGAATGGTACGTGAAGAATGCTAGAGATGTTGGTGTGAGTCGCCCCACCTGTGTCGTCGTGCTCGCCGCCGGCGAGGGTACGCGGATGAGGTCGTCACGTCCGAAGCCCCTCCATCACCTTTGCGGGCGTCCCATGGTGCTCTACGTCCTCGACGCGGTGGTCCAAGAGGACGTGCGAGCGACCGTGGTCGTCGTCGGACACGGGGCGACGTGGGTCGAGAAGTCGCTCACCGAGCGCGCGCGCGCCGACGTGCACCTGACGTTCGTCGAGCAGAGCGAGCAGCTCGGCACCGGTCACGCGGTCTCGGTGGCGCTGCCGACAATCGACGACGAGCTCGGAGCCTCCGACGGCGACGTGCTGATCCTGCCCGGCGACACGCCGCTGCTGCGCCCGGGCACCATCGCGCGCCTCCTGGCCGAGCACCGCGACAGTCAGGCCGCCCTCACGGTGCTGACCGCGTTCGTCGAGGACCCCTCGGGCTACGGGAGGATCGTGCACGCCAAGAACGGCGCCGTCGCTCGCATCGTGGAGGAGCGCGACGCCACCGCCGAGGAGCGGCTCATCACCGAGGTCAACACGTCAATCATGGTGGTGCGCGCGAGCCTCCTCGGTCCGGCCCTGCGTAGGGTTGGGCGTCAGAACGCCCAGCACGAGTTCTACCTGACCGACCTCGTCGCCGTGCTGCACGAGGCGGGCCACGTCACCCAGTCGCTACTGCTCGACGACCCCGACGAGGCGTCAGGCGTGAACGACCTGCTCCAGCTCGCCCGGGCGGAGGAGGTCCTGCGCGGTCGCATCAACGAGAAGTGGATGCATCGCGGGGTCATCATGTGGAGCCCCGAGAATACCTACATCGACGCCGACGTGGAGCTCGCCCCCGAGGTGTCGCTGCTGCCCGGCACGGTGTTGAAGGGTCGCTGCGTGGTCGAGCGTGGGGCGCGCATCGGGCCCAACGCCGTCTTGACCGACGTCTTCGTCGGCGAGAACGCCCAGGTCGCCACGGTGGAGGCGACGAGCGCGCGCATCGGGACCGAGGCCCGCGTCGCCTCGTTCGTCGTGCTCGACGCCGGCACCGAGATCGCGTCGGGCGAGGTCGTCACCCCCTTCCACTACCGCACCCACTGAACCTCTGGCCCAACGGGTACGCTGGCGCCGTGGAGTCCCTCGCCAAGCGCCGCCTCGTCATCGTCACGGGCCGCTGCCACCCCACCCTGGCCAAGGACATCGCCGACAAACTGGACGTGCACCTGACCGAGGCGAACGTCCGCGAGTTCGCCAACGGCGAGATCCATTGCCGCTTCGACGAGTCGATACGGGGCGCGCACGTGTTCATCATCCAGACTCACGCCTCGCCCGTGAATGACGCGGTGATGGAGCAACTCATCATGATCGACGCCGCCAAGCGCGCGTCGGCGCGCAGCATCACCGCCGTGATCCCGAACTACGGCTACGCCCGTCAGGATCGCAAGTCGGCCGGGCGCGAACCGATCACCGCCAAGCTCATCGCCGACATGCTCCAGACCGCAGGGGCGAGCCGCGTGCTCTCGGTCGACTTCCATTCGGGCCAGATCCAGGGCTTCTTCAATATCCCGGTCGACCACCTGGTCGCGGCGCCGGTCCTGGAGGAGTACCTGAAGGCCCACACCAACCCCCACGAGCTCGTCGTCGTCGCCCCCGACGCCGGCCGGGTGAAGGTCGCCGAACGCTACGCCCAGCACCTCGGCTGCGACCTGGCTCTCGTGCACAAGACCCGTCCGCACGGCTCGGTCAACGTCACTGAGGCGCGCCACATCGTCGGTGACGTGATGGGTCGGCACTGCGTGCTGATCGACGACATGATCGACACCGCAGGGACCATCGTCGCGGCCTGCGACCTCCTGAAGGGCCACGGCGCCGACGAGATCTGGGTGATGGCGACCCACGCGGTCTTCTCGCCCCCGGCCGTCGACCGTCTGTTCAACGCCCCGATCAGCCGCGTGATCGTCACCGACACCCTGCCCCTCGGTCCCGAGCGCCGATTCGAGAAGCTCGAAGTGCTCTCGATCGCGACGATCGTGGCCAACGCGATTTCCGCGATTTTCGAGGACTCCTCGGTCTCGGACATCTTCGGGGGCGAGAACCTGCTCTAGCCGTGGGCCCTCGGCGCCCGACGCACTAGACTTTCTCTCCTGTGCGCCCCGCTTTGGGGCCCAGCCTTCCTGAGGAGTATTCATGGCACACGCCACTTTGCACGCGTCGACCACTCGCGACAAAGGTTCGCGCAACTCGCGCCGGCTCCGGCTCGCCGGTTCGATCCCCGGTGTCGTCTACGGCTTCGGCGTCACGCCGCTGCCGGTCTCGGTCGACGCCAAGTTGTTTCGCACCGCCGTCTCGGGCGAGCAGGGCCTCAACAGCCTGATCGACCTCGACGCCGACGGCCAGAAGTTCATCGTCATGGCCCGCGAGATCCAGCGCCACCCGGTGCGCGGCACCGTCGCGCATATCGACTTTCAGGTGGTCGACCCCAATCAGCCGGTCATCGTCGAGGTGCCCCTGCACATCATCGGTGACGCCGTAGAGGTCCGTCACGCCGACTGGGAGGTCGACCAGCAGATGTTCAGCGTCGAGGTCCTCGCGCGTCCGAGCGACATCCCCACCCACCTCGACGTGGACATTACCGAGCTCAAGGTCGGCGGCACGATTCGCGTCGCCGACGTGGCGATGCCCAAGGGCGTCGAGCCGTCCGGCGACGCCACGGTGTCGGTCGTGACGTCGCGACCTGGTCGCACGACCGCCGTCAAGGCCGCGGTCGAGCCCGAAGTCGGCGTCTAAGCAGCCGTGGCGCTTCGGCGCTCTCGCGAGACCGACCGTTCCGGGAGCGCGTCTGTCCTGGTCGTCGTCGGACTGGCCAACCCTGGTCCCGAGTACGAGGGGTCGCGTCACAACGTCGGCGGCGACGCGGTGCGACTGGTGTGCGTGCGCCGCGGCGTGCGTCTTACTCTCGAACGGCGCCAGAGGGCGCTCACGGCGACCGTGTCGACCGAGCGGGGCCCGGTCACCCTGGCTGTGCCGATCACCTTCATGAACGAGTCGGGCGCGGCGATGCCCCCGCTGCTGCGCCGCACGTCGCTGACGGACCTCACCCACCTCGTCATCGCCCACGACGAACTCGACCTGGAGCCAGGACGTCTCCAGTTGAAGGTGGGCGGGGGGTTGGCCGGCCATAACGGACTGCGCTCCATCGCCCAGACCCTCTCGACCCAGGAGTTCTCGCGGCTGCGCATCGGCATCGGCAAGCCGCCGACCAAGGAGCAGGGCGCCGACTACGTCCTGCAGCGCGCCACCGGCGCTCGCAAGGTCGCGCTCGCGGGCTTCGTGGCCGACGCCGCCGACGCGATCGAGACGCTGCTGGACTACGACTTCGAGCCGGCCCAACGGCGAGTGAACGGCGCCCGTGACTAAATCCAGGGGACTGCGACGAGTCCTCGAGCTCGTCGGACCCTCGGTGCGCACCGCCCACGCCGCCGGCTCGTTCAGCCCGGGTAGTTACGCGACGCCGCTGACGGTGGCCTCCTACGCGCTCGACGTCGCCTTCATGGTCTGCGTGACCGCGACCACGACCGAGGCCGAGCACCTGGCCGACGCGTTGGCGGCCCTGCTCGGCCCGGACCACGAGGTGGCGCTCTGGCCGGCGTGGGACACCCACCCGCTCGAGCGCGTCAGCCCCGACAACCAGTCGATGGCGGCAAGGGCGCTGCTGCGCTGGCGGCTGGCCCACGGGACCGGGCCACGGGTGCTCGTCGCGTCGGCGCGTTCCGTCGCCCAGATGCTGCCCCCCGAGGAGCCGCACTCGCCGATCGTCGTCACGCGCGGGGGCGTGCTCGACCGCGATACGTTCATCTCCTCGCTCGTCGCGTTCGGTTATAGGCGCGAGAGCCTGGTGGAGCACCGCGCCGAGTTCGCGGTGCGCGGCGGGATCGTCGACGTCTGGCCGGCGCAGGGCCACGAACCGGTACGCCTCGACTTCTTCGGCGACGAGGTCGAGCGACTCACTGCCTTCGACATCGCCAACCAGCGCTCGCTGCACGACCTCGCCGAAGCGGTGGTCGCCCCGGCCCGCGAGTGGCTGCCGGACGACGCCACCCGTCGACGGGCCGAGTCGCTATCGCGCGCGGCGCCGTGGGGGAGCGCCGCCTTCGACCGGTTGGCGACGGGCCAGCTCTTCGACGGTATGGAGGGCTGGATGGCGCTCTTCATCGACGAACCGCGAACCCTGCTCGACGAGTTGCG
>JAYSQJ010000036.1:0-8507 GCA_043721635.1 Acidimicrobiales bacterium
TTCGATTGCGCGAATGGTGGTCCGAGCAGGGCCACTGAGGAGACTGAGCCAAGAAGAGGGTCCCCCGAAGAACTCTCTTCGGGGGACCCTCTTCACTCAAGGCACATCCGACGGCACCGGCGGTGCGAACTTCGCGTGAAATTGCATCGACACATTCGCACCGGACGTCAGGGGGTGGTGCAGTCCAGGGAATTTAGTCCTGGTTGTCCTGGTTGCCCTGGTTGTTCGATGTGTCGCCCGACGAGTCGCTCCACGAGGACGAGCCATGGCCGTCGCCCTCGTCGCCAGTCGTTTCGGCGTTGGTGGCTGAATTCCCACCGCCCGCGTCGTCGCTGACGTCAGCGTTGGTCTGACTGTTGGCGTCACCGTTGTCGTCGCCGAGGTTGGACGTGGCTTCGGTGGCGTCGTCGTCCGTCGTCGTGGGTGCAGTAATCACGGGCGCCAGCATGACTGTGGCAGTCGCCGCCGCCGGCGGCGGGGTCGTGGTGGTCGCGACCGGACCGGTGGTGGTTGTGCTCGGCACCGTGGTAGTGGGGGTCGTCGTGTCGGCCGAAGCGGCCAGTCCAACGCCGGCACTGCCGGCGACCGCGAGGACGCCGGTGACGACCCACGGCAGAACGCCACGTGGTCGTCGAAGGCTGTTGATTGGTCTGCGCATCATTAACTCCTTGATTCAAGGGCGAAGCCCTAACGCTTCAGGAACGTTCTGGTCCACAATCTGTGGCCCAGGGCTTCGCTGGTCAACACGGTGGCAAATGGAGCGTGAGCGGCTTTCGAAACCACGCTCCCCAGCGATGACCTAGCGGAATCGCCGCATGGACCAAGGCTATGCGGATTCGCGAAATCCCTGATGGTGGTGGGTGAATTTAAAGAGCAGTGGGAACCACGTGGTCCGACATGCACTTCTCGAGGTTCCAAATCGCTCTTCTCACGGTGCGCGCGACGATCGCTGGCCCGAATCACGGCTGGCGTCCTCGGAGCAAAGGCCTGACCACAGTGGGGAATCGGAAGCTTCGTGCCGAAGGGCGTCCCTGTTCGAAGTGGACGTCGGGCCGCCAAGAACAATCGCCGGGTCCGAACGACGGTAGGTCTGCGAGGTCGAGACTGTGTTGAATTCAGCCCGGCGGGCGCGCCAGATTCCACTAAGAGCTTCGTAAGAAAGGAAAGAACCCCTGATGAAAGGCTTAAAACTTCATCAGGGGCGCTTCGAACGACGACCTCGTCGTGAGGGCTGTCCTAGGGCCACACGAGGTTATCGGCACCCTCGTCAGCGAACTCCTCGACCATCCGATGCGCCACGTCGTCGTGGTACTGCACGGGCGGGGACTTCATGAAGTAGGCCGAAGGTCCGATGATCGGCCCGCCGATGCCGCGGTCGAGGGCGACCTTGGCGCAGCGAACGGCGTCGATGATGACGCCGGCGGAATTCGGCGAGTCCCACACCTCGAGCTTGAGCTCGACGTTGAGCGGTACGTCGCCGAAGTTGCGACCTTCCATGCGGATGTAGGCCCACTTGCGGTCGAGCAGCCACGGCACGTGGTCGCTCGGGCCGATGTGCACGTCGTCGGGGTCCAAGTGGCTGAAGTCGAGTTGCGACGTCACGGCCTGGGTCTTGGAGATCTTCTTGGACTCGAGTCGCTCGCGCTCGAGCATGTTCTTGAAGTCCATGTTGCCGCCCACGTTCAACTGGTACGTGTGGTCGAGGGCGAGGCCGCGGTCCTCGAAGAGGCGCGTGAGCACGCGGTGCACGATCGTGGCACCGACCTGACTCTTGATGTCGTCGCCGATGATCGGCACGCCCGCGTCGACGAACTTCTGGGCCCAGACGGGGTCCGAGGCGATGAAGACGGGAATGGCGTTGACGAAGGCGACGCCGGCGTCGATGGCGCACTGGGCGTAGTAGCGCTGGGCCAGCTCCGAGCCGACGGGCAGGTACGAGACGAGCACCTCGGCCTTGGCGTCGCGCAGCGCTTGGGCCACGTCTACCGGCTCGGCGGGCGACTCCTCGATGACGTCGCGGTAGTACTTGTTGAGGCCGTCCATCGTCGGACCGCGCTGGACGGTGACACCCAAGGAGGGGACGTCAGCGAACTTGATCGTGTTGTTCATGCCGCCGTCGATCGCCTTGCCCAGGTCGCTGCCGACCTTGGAGCCGTCGACGTCGAACGCGGCGACGAAGTCGATCTCGCTGACGTGGTGGCCGCCCAGTACGACGTGCATGAGGCCGGGCACGTGGTCGCCCGGTTTCGCGTCCTTGTAATAGGTGACACCCTGAACGAGGGAGCTTGCGCAGTTTCCGACGCCCGCGATGGCCACGCGAATCTTCTCCATGGCTCTCCTTTCCTACTTCGCTTCTCGGGCGAAGAATTGCTGATTACTACGTTCGGTGGATAGCAGGTTGTCAATCCACGCGAGATCCAGCTCAACGCCCTTGGCCGCGTGCTCCATGACACTGCGGGCGTAGGAGTCGAGTTGTTCATTGTGCGCGCCGGCGCGAACCTCGGCCAGTCGCGCGACGAGGTCGGCGCGCCGGCGCTCGAGCAGCCCCACCCGGAGACTGGGGGTGAGGTACTTGGCGAGCGCCATGCGCAACGAGAAGTTCTTGCTGTCGTCCAGGGTGGCCGGGTCGCTCAGCAACGTCACGAACTCCCCACGGCCCTTCTCGGTGATGCGGTAGACCTTTCGTCCGCGTCGACCTAGTCCCGGGTTCGCGCGCAGGGAACGCAGGGACGCGCGCTCGCCGGAGAGCGAGCCGGTGGAGAGCGGGCTCACGCGTGAGCTCTCGCCCACCACCGCTTCGACGCAACCGAATCGTTCGAGTCGGGCCAGCGCCGGGTAGATCGAACCGAAGGAGACATTCGCCCACACGCCCAGTCGATCGCGTAGTTGGGTCCTGATCTCGTAGCCGTGGTGGTCACGATCCATGAGCAGTCCGAGGATGGCGATGTCTAACACGCGAAATATAGTATCAGTTCGATATATCGAACGTGACGCCCTGTCATTTGTCTTTGATTTGCTGGGCGGTAGTGTCACCCGTAATGGATAAGCGGTTCCGCACCAGTACTGCCGATGGAGCAGTGGTCGAGTTCGGGTTGGTCCGCCACGCCCTCCTCGCGAAGGTCGCCGCCGGACTGTTGCGCTACGAGGACGTCTGCGACGCGCATCCGGAGTTAATGCGCGCGGCGAAGAACGTCGGGCGAAAGACCGGCGAGACCTGCCCCGTCTGCGGCGACGTCGAACTCGTCGAGGTGACCTACGTGTTCGGCGCTCGGCTGCCGGCCGGAGGAACGTGCCCCACGTCCCGGGCCGACCTACTAAAGCTCGAACGTCGTGAGGAACCCGTGCAGTGCTACGCGGTCGAGGTCTGTGTCGGTTGCAACTTTCACCACCTAGTGCGAAAGTGGGCCGCAGGAGGTCGTCGGATTCGTAGGACTCCGGCGGTCCAGCGCAAGGAGGTCGGCGAGTGATGTTGGGAGCTCCGACGATTCGCGCCCGCAAGTGCCGTAACGGCGACGCGCCACTAGTCATGGTCACCGCCTACGACGAGCCGGGCGCTCGCCTCGTCGCGGCGGCGGGTGTCGACCTGATCCTGGTCGGGGATTCACTGGCCAACGTGGTGCTCGGGCACGAGAACACGCTTCGCGTCACGATCGACGAGATGTGTCATCACGTGCGGGCCGTGGCCGCCGCCAAGCCCGGCGTCCACGTCGTGGCCGACATGCCGTGGTTGAGTTACCACGTCGGGGTCGGTGACAGCGTTCGAAACGCCGCCGCACTCATTCGTAGCGGGGCCAACAGTGTGAAGCTCGAGGGCGGACGGGTGCGACGCGACGTCGTGCGGGCGCTGCTCGACGCCGAGATCCCAGTGATGGGGCACCTCGGCCTCACTCCACAAAGCGTGATGATGCTGGGTGGGTTCAAGGTTCAAGCGAAGACGCACGAGGCCGCCAAACTGCTGATCGAGGATGCCCAACTCCTCCAGGACGAGGGCGTCTTCGCAATCGTGATTGAGGGGGTGCCCAGCGTCGTCGGCAAGAGCGTCACCGAGGCGATCGACATCCCCACGATCGGCATCGGGGCCGGCCCCGACACCGACGGACAGGTTCTGGTCTTCCACGACCTGCTCGGTCTGGGTCATCGGGCGCCGGCGAAGTTCGTCCGCCAGTACGCGGACCTGGGCTCAGAGATCACTCGGGCGATCGGCCGGTTCGCCCAGGACGTTCGAAGTGGCGGGTTTCCCGACGAGTCCGAGACCTACGCCAACCCCGAAGGGCTGTTCGACTAGCCAAAAACGGGCTCGTGGACTAGCATTGTCGTTCCCACGAACGTGGGGAAGTGCCAAAGAACCCTGCTCTGTCTTCCGCAGAGCCCGGCCTAGCCGGACCAGAGGGAAAGGAAACCGGCCATGAGGCCCTATGAGACCATGATCGTGTTCGACACCGCCGTCGACGCCCAGACCATCCAAATCGCACTTGATCGTGCTCTGGAGACCATCCGCACGAACGGGGGAACACCCGGAACCATCGACCGTTGGGGCAAGCGTCCCTTGGCCTACGAGATCAACAAGCGCAAAGAGGGCTACTACGTTCTGGCGGAGTTCAGTGGCGAGACGGCGACCGTTGTCGAACTCGACCGGATCCTGACCCTGTCGGACGAGGTCCTTCGCTTCAAGATCCTCCGCCGTCATGTAAAGAAGAGCTCGAGCCGTGTCACGGCTCGGGCGTAAGTTCGGACGCCGAGCGATCCAAGGAGAAGAAAATGGCCGATAACACCATCACCATCGTCGGGAACGTGACCCGTGACCCCGAACTGAAGTTCTTGAACAGCGGACAGGCGGCGCTGAAACTGTCGGTCGCCGTCAACCGCCGCTGGCAGAACCGCCAGACCCAGGAGTGGGAGGAGCGCGTCTCGTACTTCGAAGTCGTGGGTTACGGCTCACTGGCCGAGAACGCCGCGAACTCCCTCTCGAAGGGCTCGCGGGTCATCGTCAACGGTCGTCTCGAGCAGCGAAGCTGGGAGACTGAGAACGGCGACAAGCGCTCGATCGTCGAGATCAACGCCGACGAGATCGGCCCGAGCCTCAAGTGGGCGACCGCAGCCGTAACCAAGACACCTCGAGCGGAGGGCGGCAACTTCCAGTCGGCCGACCGACCGGCCGCCGCCCCGCGCTCGAACGAACCCAGTACCTACGCCTTCGATGAGGAGCCCTTCTAATGCCCCGTATTAACAACCCCAAGCCGCCGAAGCGCGCGCCGAAGATTGACACGCGCCGCGGCGCCAAGAAGAAACCCTGCTCCTTCTGCCAGCACGGCGTCGACACGGTCGACTACAAGGACTTGGCGCAGCTTCGCAAGTACATCTCGGACCGCGGCAAGATCCGTGGGCGCAAAGTGTCGGGCAACTGCCAGCAGCACCAACGCGACGTCACCGACGCCATCAAGACGGCTCGTGAGTTGGCCCTCCTGCCCTACACCCAGCGCACCGTAACCGAGCGCCGCGGGGGCCGTGGACGCGACGGTGGACGAGACGACCGCGGGCCGCGTGGACCGCGCCCGGATCGTGACGGCACCGTGACGCCGGCCGAAGCGCCGGCCGAAGCGCCGGCCGAGGCGGCGGTCGTCGATGCGGCCGAGGTCGCTGAGATGCTCGGTGACGCCAGCGTGGCGGCCGAAATCCTCCCCACCACGGATGCCGAGGGGGTCAGCGAATGAAGGTCCTACTTCGAAGTGACATCCATGGCGTCGGTCGCCGAGGCGACATCGTCGATGTGAAGTCCGGCTACGCGCGCAATTTCCTATTCCCGTCCGGCGCCGCCATGGTCGCCAGCGACACCACCGAGCTCCAAGCCGCTGCCATGCGTAAGGGCCGTGACCTGCGCGACGCCCAGAGCCGAGAGGCCGCCGAGACCCAGCGTGGCGTCATCGAGCAGCAGACCTTCACGGTCGCCGCTCGCGCCGGCGCCAACGGACGCCTCTTCGGTTCGGTCACCGAGGCCGACATCGTCAACGTGCTGCGCACGGCGACGGGCATCTCACTGGACCGCCACGCGATCCACATGGTCGAGCACTTGAAGGAAGTCGGCGAGTCGAGCGTGACCGCGACGATCTACGAGGGCGTCGAGGCGACGATCAAGGTGGAGGTCGTGGCCAAGTAGCCCGACGATTCACTAAGTTTTCACTACGCCGGGGCCATGGCCCCGGCGTAGTCATGTCACACGATGGTGCCATCCTCGAAATGGACTTTAGACACAGGAATATCCCCACGTTGTTGTTCTTGCACCACACAGCCACTATGAGCAACCGTTGAGGTCTTATGACGCAGATTGAATCAGACCGGAATCGACAAGCCCCAGGTAGCGGACGCGTGCCGCCCAGTGCCATCGAGGCCGAGGAGTCGTTGATTGGCGCAATGCTGCTTTCGCCCGAGGCGGTCAGCGTCGCTTACGAGACGGTTCAGCCCGAAGACTTCTACCGGCCACTGCACGGACAGATCTTCAGCTCGATCATTGCGTTGGCGAACTCGGGCGAGCCGGTCGATTACGTCACGGTGCAGGCGAAGCTCCAGGAGCGCGGTGCGGTCGCCGTGGAACTCGCGGTGCTCTCCGCGCTGCAGATGAACACACCCTCGGCCGCCAACGCACAGCACTACGCCGAGCTCGTGCGTGAGAAGGCCCAGCAGCGCCGTCTGATCTCGGTCGCCGGTGAGATCGTGGACGAGGCGTACGTCGCCACTGAGGATGTGGTGGGCCTTATCGACGAGGCGGAGCGCAAGATCAATGCGATCGGCGACGCCGGAAGGGTCGACTCGGTGTCCCCGCTGCAACGTCTCTTGCTGACCGAGGCCGACATCCTCGAGGAGCGCGGAGAGACCCGTGGGCGGATCAACGGGCTCGAGACCGGTTACAAGTCGCTCGACCTAGTCCTTCAGGGCCTTCAGCCCAGCAGCATGACGATCGTCGGCGCCCGTCCAGGCACCGGAAAGACGGCGTTCGCGCTGGGCATCCTGATCCACGTTGGCGCGGTGGTGAAGCGCCCGGCGCTCTTCTTCTCGCTGGAGATGAGCCGCCAGGAACTCGCTGAGCGGATCCTCGCCTCGACGGCGCGAATCGACTCGTCCAAGCTGCGCACCGGAGACCTCAGCGACGCCGACTGGAACCGGGCGCACGAGGCGTTCGGCTACCTGCAGGCCGCCAAGGTCTTCATCGACGACAACCCGGCGCTGACGGTGATGGACGTGCGGGCGAGGGCTCGGCGCATCAAGCAGCAGAACGGCGACCTCGGTGTCGTGATCATCGACTACCTGCAGCTCATGAGTTCGCGCGGGCGCGCCGAGAACCGCCAGGTTGAGGTCTCGGACATGAGCCGGTCCCTCAAGATCCTCGCACGCGAGCTGCAGTGTCCGGTCATCGCCCTGTCCCAGCTGTCGAGGAAGCTCGAGGAGCGCGCGGACAAGCGCCCGATGATGTCGGACCTACGCGAGTCGGGGTCGCTGGAGCAGGACGCCGACGTTGTGCTCTTCATCTTTCGACCCGAGCAGTACGGCGAGGTCGCCAATGACAAGAAGGCCGAGGCGGAGATCATCGTCGGCAAGAATCGAAACGGCCCGACCCGCACCGCGCACCTCACCTGGCGCGGCGAGTTCGCCCGTTTTGACAACGTCGCGGAGGCCCGCGAAATTTAGTGTAGGGGTGTAGGGGCCAGTCATTGTGACCACGGGCCAGAGTATTTGTCCAACGAATGACCATTTCTAGCCAATAAAATCCACTTCACAGAGGACGTCGTCAGACGTCGCGCCTGTCAATCTCGAAGAAAATTGCGAGTCGGTCCCAACAAGTGAGGGCCACGCACGGCCATAGCGGGACCGCACGACTGACTACGCTGCGGCACATCCTCGCAAATATTGGACCGAGACGCCGTGACCCTCACGTCGCGCGGATGTCGCTGAATCGCTCTTTGGCGTCCAGAGAAAACGCTCGTGGTTACTTGGAGCGCGTAGCCAGCGCTTCGAAGTGTTCGTACAATCGAGGCTCTCCCGTACGTTTGCGCTGGTACTTGGCGTGAGCCTCGGTCTGGCGCCACATGCCTTCGATCCAGAAGAGATCCGAAAGCAAATCCCAGTCGAGCACATGGTGCTTGACGAGCGAGCCAATGGTCTCACCGAAGTTCAGTATCTTACGGACTGAATCGTTGTCGACCGCTCCGTCACTCGCGTCGAATCCGTCAGCGAAAATCTCCTTCATCGCGTCTTCGATGCCCAATTCGGTACCCCAACGCGACAGTTGAATCACAATTAATGCATCTTCATGCTTGGCCATATTCCCCTTTATTCCCCAGTAAACGTCGTCCGAGCACTTGCCTAGATTGCGGGAACACTAGTTGATTGGTTGTACCCGTGCCGGGGTCCGTCGCGAACCGGCTCTCCATGACACTGGACGCTCCTTCGAATGAAGGCCAATCGCAAGCTTCACCGGACGAAGCGCGATTCCACATTGAGCTCAAAGGCGAAGT
>JAYSQJ010000037.1:0-3840 GCA_043721635.1 Acidimicrobiales bacterium
GGAAGAGAGGCGGCACGCCCGTCAGGAGCACCGCGTCGAGGTCGGGACGGGTGTTCGAGGCGTTCGCCGTGTAGGTCGCCAGGTTCGGGAAGGCGCCCGGGTAGAGCACGTTGAGCAACGCCGCCAGACCGGGGTGGTCGTAGTACTTCGAGAACTGCGAGTCCGCGTTGGGCGCCTCGGAGTTCCAGTAGTCCTTCTTCCCCATCGGGATGATGACCTCGTTGATCAGCGGGTTGCCGAGGCGCGAGACCTGCTCCCACGGGCCGACGTCCGCCTTCGAGTGGCCAATGATGTGCGCCGTCTGACGACTGGCCGTCGTCCAAACACCGATGGTGGAGTTGGCCGCCTTGTAGTCCGACGGCGCCGTTCCGCCGTTCACCAGATCGGTGATCGGCACTTCGATGGCGATGGAGTGGACGTTCGTCGCTGCGAGTGAGTTGATCCCGGCGATCGCGGCGCCCTTTAAGAGGAAGTCTGGCTGGAACGGCCGCAAATCGCCGAGATCGAAAATCGAACCGAGGTCGACGTAGAAGCCGTCGGCGCGTTGACCAGCGAAGACCTGACCGGCGCCAATGGCGTGGGTCGCCTGAACCGTCAACGCCGCGTAGCTCGGAATCGAGTTCTTGCCGACGTTGCACGGCGGGCAGGGAAGGTCAGTGCCGAGGACGTGGCGTCCAGCCTCGTCGACCTTGGTCACCGTGTAGAACTGCTTGCGGTTCCACGTCGTGTCGCTCAGGTTCTTGATCTGACCGGTGTTGTACAGGAACGTGTCGTTCGCGCCGGTGTCCGTCAGCACGGTCTTGAACTGGAACTGATACGTGATGTCAGCTTTGGCGTCGCCGTTGTTGTCGACGTGGATCTCGTAGAGCACGTCGTCGCCGAACTCAAAGAAGTTCGGTCCCCCGGCCGGCTGCTGACGCGGGATGTAGTTCGCGATCAGGGTAACCATCGTGGGGTTGTCCGGACTGACGAACGCGTACAGGTCCGTGCTGTCGGCAACGGGGTCCTTGGAAATCTCTGGGGCTTCTGCGTGCGATGACATTGGTGACGCCTTTCTGATATTCGATCAAATGCTCTGGGTTGTAGTGAATACGAAAACGATTGTGGCGGCCGCGCCGCCGTGGGACTACGACGTGCCTACACGTCGCGAAGTATGCGAGCGACCAACGCGCGGTCGCGGTGGATGACTTCGCGAGAACCGACCAGGAAGTGAATTTCGCCGGTGCGCGGATTTGGAATATGCGCGACGACAGTTTCACTCGTCGACGCCGGCCTGACCATCGTCTTCGGATGCGCCGCCACCTTGGTCTTCGTCGCGGCACCGGCCTCGCTCACCATCACCGAAGGTGCCACCGCGATGAGTCCCACCGCGGCAATCCCGGTGCCGGTGTTTCGCAGGAAATTACGCCTTGAAATCTCAGCCATCGTCGTACCTCTTTCTCGAACCAAGTTCGTGAATCCGGTCACGGTCCTTCGACAGCGGAAATCGTTCGACGTCCAGCGGCGAAACACTCGCGATTCTTGTTGCAGTCCTCTTTATTCGTAGCGGGGGCGCCCACGGATGTCCGAATTTGAGATTCTTCGCCAGCGACCTACTGCAGCGGATTTTCGAAGATTTCAAGCGCGTTCGCCGTCGACGCGTGTGCACGAACAGGTAGGCCGCGAGCGCCACGCCGGTGAGGGCGTACCGGCAAATCCTCGTGGGATGGCCAATCACGGCGTCCACGAAACCCGACGCCAGCATCGCCCGGGTGAGCCAACAACAGAGCGTCGGCCGCCGCCGTCGGGCTGGCCATTAGGGTCAATCCACTCAGTCACACGGGCCGTCGCGCCCGGTTCGAGGAGATCCTACGTCGTTGCACCACGTGGGCGACGACGAGCACGATGAACGCGACGCCGCGCACAAGGTGGACGGTGAGGCCGTAATCGCTCTCACGAGTACCGTCTCGAGCGCACGGCCTTCCAGTTTGACCGGCTCTTGCGTGACTCTCTCCGGACCAGTGTCCTCGCGCCCTTCGCGCTCGCCCTTGCCGTCATTGGTGCCACCGAGTTACTGGACGCCCCCGCGAAGATCGCAGTTCAACCGGCGGCCCCGGGGAGCCGCCTGATCGCCCCTGACTCTTGGGTCGGCATGCTCTGGACGGCGGCCATCGGGTAGAGAGGCAGCCAGGTGTTTGACTCGTACACGTCGCCTGGCGTGCAGCCTTGCGCCGTCAAGGCTGCGCTTCGGTAGCCATAGGTCGAAGGAAGTCGGGGCCTCGCCATGTTTGCGCTCTTCATACGCAGCGTTGAAGTCAAATCGCCCACGGTCTGGCGTCGCCAGGCGGAGATCTCCGAAGAACGAATCCCGAACCGTTCCTCGAGAAATCTGATCTGTGATGTGTGGTCGAAGGTCTCGGATGACACGTAGCCACCTCTACTAAATGGTGATACGACCAACATCGGAACTCTGAATCCCAAACCAAGAGGTCCAGCCACGCCACCGGCTTGGGAGGGCAACGGTTGCTTGGTCAAGTATTCACCCGCAGTGCCCAGAGGCGCCACGGGGGGCGGTACGTGGTCGAAGAATCCGCCATTCTCGTCGTAGGTGATGAACAATGCGGTTTTCGACCAAACCTGGGGGTTGGAGATGAGTGTTCGCAGGACCTTGTCGATGAACCACGCTCCATACGCTGGGGGTCCCGGGGGGTGTTCGTCGTACCCATCGGGGGGGATGATCCAGGACACTTGCGGAAGTTTGCCCGTCTTGACGTCATGGATGAAGTCGGCCGGATAGGTCGGCAGGAACGCCTTTCTGAACAGCGGCGAGCTCGGTTTGGAGTACTGGCGGAAGTACTGGAGGATCGAATCTCCGGTACCGAGGCTCGGAGAGTTCGGCAAGAAGCCCTCACCCGGATGGGTGTACGTCTTCCACGACACGCCGGCGTCTTCGAGCAGTTCGGGCACGGTGGTCCAGTCCACGCTGAAGATGCTGTGGGGCGAGGAGCTGGTGGTGAGTATCGGACCGCCGTGGTGGCCCGCGGGATCGATGGAGCCCGACATCGCCATTAAGCGATTGGGGTGCGTGGGTCCCATGATCGAGCAGTGGTAGCCGTCACAGATGGTGAACGCGTCCGCGAGCGCGTAGTGAAAGGGAAGGTCGGCCCGCGTGTGGTAGCCCATGGTGAGCAGTCCGTTCGCGGGACCATCGAATTGCGCCGACGCGTGGGTCTTGGCGAAACCATCCAGCGCTCCGCCGTTCCAGCTGAGGTGCTGCGACCGCCAGTCGTGGGCGAGGTCTCGGGTGCACTCCCCCAGCCGCGTGCCGGTATCCAGACGAAACGGCAATTGGTAGCCGGTTGGTTGGCGGGTGGAGTTGTCTGCGTACGGCTGGGCGAATACTCCGAGAGAATTGACTGGATGGTCGTCGAAGCCCCTCACCCCCTTGTCGGAGCCGAAGTAGTGATCGAAGGACCGGTTCTCTTGCATGAGGAAGATCACGTGTTCGATGGCGCCCAGATCCGATCCGGCGGACTTCGTCGCCGACGCCTCTCTGATGGCGGCCGTCGAAGGGTTCCTCGACGACCAGAGCCCGCTCCCGAGCACCAACCCGCCCCCGAGTAACTGGCGTCGGCTAAAGATGGATCGATCGGTTGCCCTGTGGTCGGCGCTACGCACTTGACCCTCCGATCACGTCGCTGCATGAAGCCTCGCAGGTGTATGGGGCTGATTCAAGATGGCGCAAGAGTCGGTCAATGCTCACCGCTGGCTCGCCGCGTGGCCACGTCCTTTGTCGTTGCGTCGTGGAAGTACACGCAATGGGTCATCTCACCTGAAGGAGAATGTTGGTCGCCGCGAGGC
>JAYSQJ010000038.1:0-3052 GCA_043721635.1 Acidimicrobiales bacterium
CAGACCGTGCTGATCCGCATCTCGAACCAGGACTTCACGACCTTGAAAGGTCGTGAGACCTGGGGACCGGCCGGCTACGTCGCGTACTCCAAGCTCTGCACGCACCTCGGCTGCCCGGTCGGTCTCTACGAGCAGCAACTCCAGTTGCTGGTGTGCCCTTGTCACCAGTCGATGTTCAACGTGACCACCGGGGCGATCCCGCAGTTCGGGCCGGCGCCACGTCCTCTGCCCCAGCTGCCGCTCTACGTCGACTCTCAAGGCTTCTTGCGCAGCCAGCGCGACTACCACGTACCCGTCGGACCTGGATTCTGGGAGCGCCATTGAGTGACGTCGTGACCACCCAGCGAACGCAGCAAGCGGCTCTCGGACGCTACGGCCCGGTCGGCAACGCCCTGGGCGAGCTCGACGACCGACTGGGCGTCGCCAAGGGCGGCCGGTCCTTCCTCGACAAGATCTTCCCGGACCACTGGTCGTTCATGCTCGGCGAGATCGCGCTGTACTCGTTCGTGGTGCTGCTGGTGACCGGCGTCTTCCTGACGCTGTACTACATCCCGAGCCAGGCGATCGTCACCTACCACGGCAGCTACCTCCCCCTCGACGGTCAGAGGGTGACCCAGGCCTTCTCGTCGTCGGTCGACCTCTCGTTCGCCGTGCGCGGCGGCCTCTTGATGCGCCAGATGCACCACTGGGCCTGTGACATCTTCGTCGGCGCGATCGTCGTGCACATGGCCCGGGTCTTCTTCACCGGCGCCTTCCGCAAGCCCCGCGAACTCAACTGGACGATCGGCGGGACGCTGCTGATCCTGGCGATCGTGAACGGCTTCCTCGGCTACTCCCTGCCCGACGACCTCGTGTCGGGCACGGGCATCCGCATCGCGTACTCGATCATCCTCTCGATCCCGGTCGTGGGCTCGTACCTCGCCACCCTCGTGTTCGGCGGCAACTTCCCCGGTACCGCGATCATCACGCGCTTCTACATCCTGCACGTGCTGATCGTGCCGCTCATCATCATCGGGCTCGTCACCGCGCACATGGCGCTGCTGCTGCGCCAGAAGCACACCCAGTTCCCCGGCGAGGGCCGCACCGAGAACAACGTCGTCGGCTCGCCGATGTTCCCGGTCTTCATGGCCAAGACCACGGGCTTTCTCTTCATCATCACCGGCATCACCGCCCTGCTCGGCGCCTTCGCGCAGATCAACCCAATCTGGCAGTTCGGCCCCTACGACGCGTCCAAGATCTCCTACGCGGTCCAGCCCGACTGGTACATGGGCTTCCTCGACGGGGCGCTGCGCATCTGGCCGTCCTGGTCGTTCCACAGCTTTGGCTTCACGATCCCGTGGGAGGTCTTCATCCCGGCGATCGTGCTGCCCGGGCTCATCTTCAACATCGTGTTCGCGTGGCCGGCCATCGAACGACGCTTCACGAAGGACCACGAGATCCACCATCTCCTCGACCGTCCGAGTAACCGGCCCAAGCGCACCGCAGCGGGCGTCGCGATCTTCTCACTCGTCGGCATGCTGTTCATCGCCAGCGCCACCGACGTCATCGCCAACTTCTTCCACGTGTCGCTGAACTCGACGGTCTGGGCCATGCGGACCCTCTGCATCCTCGTGCCGTTCGTGGCCTACCCGGTCACCTACAAGATCTGCAAAGAGCTCCAGGGCGTGAAGGGCGGCGGCAAGCGCAAGACCCCGAACGTCGTAACGCGCACCGCCGCGGGCGAGTACCTCGCGACACCCTCGCCGGCCTACGTCGACGATCTGCACCACGGACGTGAGGCCACCGAAGTACCGACGTACATCGCCACCGACACCGAAGAGCCCGGTGGGAGTGGTGTCCGCACCGTCGAGCGATAGGTAGTCCGGTGCTCCGGCTACGATTCCTGCGCGGCCCGTGGCGGTGGGTGGCCCCGCTCGTCGTGGTGGTGGTCGTCCTCGTCGGCCTCGGCACCGGCATCGTGAGTGCCACCACCACGTCCAGTACGACGTCGACCACCAGGTCGACCCCGTCAACCACCACGACGATGGTGCCCGAGCGACGACAGGCCGGTTGGATCGGCGTCAGTGCGTCGCGGCGCGGCATCATGGTGGACATCCGGGACCTCAACGTCGGCGGTGCCGTCTTTCGGGCCTTTCGGTTGCGCGCGCGCACCACGCTGCTGCGTTGGCACGTCGGGGCCATCGACCCCAACCTCTGGGCGAAGGCGCCGGCCGACGCCGCGCCGCGGATCGACTGGGCGAATGAGGGGACGGCCGGCGTCGTCGCGGCCTTCAACGGAGCCTTCAAGCAGGCGGCCTTCGCCGGTGGTGCCGTCGTCGATGGAGTGGTGCTGATCCCGATGGTCGTGGGCGACATGACGATCGGAATCGACCGGGCCGGTCACTGGGTCATGGGCGTCTGGGGAGCCCAGGACTTCCCGCCGGCGGGCTTCCACCCGATCAGTTACCGCCAGAACCTCTCGCCAATGGTCCTGCACGGTGCGCTGACCCCGTCGGCGAGGTCGGCGAACTGGCACCTTTGGGGCTCGCCGCTCAACTACCACCCGCTCACCGCGCGCACCGGCCTCGGCGTCGACGCGAAGGGCAACCTGATCTACGTCGCCACGATGCATCCGGTGATGCCCATTCAGGTCGGCCAGGCCCTGCTCGCGGCCGGCGCGGTGACGGGGATGGAGCTCGACATCAACCCCTTCTGGCCGATCGCCGGTGCGCCGACGAAGCCGTTGCACGTCGCCGGCGCATTCAACGTGCAGATCCCCGGGAGCAACCACGACGCCTCAATCTACTCGACCGGCTGGGAGCGTGATTTCTTCGTGGCGCTCGCCGAGCCGGACCCGTGGACCTGCGACTGGCAGAGCGCCGGGGTCTTCGTCGCAGTCAAGGGTCCCCAGCCTCAGCGGCTCGCCCTGAGCCCGAGGGAGTGCCGCGTCGCGAGGTCGACGACCACGACGACGAGACTCCCCACCACGACCGTCCCGTCGACGAGCACGACCGCGCCGACGCTGTAGTTACGCCAATTCGTAGGCGGATGCGTAACATGGGCTGCGTGGCGA
>JAYSQJ010000039.1:0-3866 GCA_043721635.1 Acidimicrobiales bacterium
GCGGTGGCGACCTCGTCGCTGATGACGAGCGCGGGGTTCGAGAAGTTGTTCACGCAAGGCGAAGTGTACTGTTTAGACGTGAGTTCTCATGATGGCATCCCCTGGGATGAGTTGCGCGCACGGGCCCTTCGTGCGACGTCGAACTCGTACGCGCCGTACTCGCGGGTGACGGTCGGTGCCTGTGCCACCACGTCGGACGGACGGTTCGTCGAGGGCTCTAACGTCGAGAATGCCAGCTACGGTCTGACGCTCTGCGCCGAGTGCTCGCTCGTCAGCGACCTCGCGCGCCAGGGCGGCGGACGGCTCGTCGCCGTGTCGATCGTCGCCGGTGACGGAGCGCCGATCGCCCCGTGCGGCCGGTGTCGACAGCTCCTGTTCGAGCACGGCGGCGCGGGGTTGCTCGTCGACGCCGGCGAGGGCGCCGAGCCGACGACGCTCACTCACCTGCTGCCCGACGCCTTCGGCCCCGACGACCTCGGCGGGCGCCAGATCCCTTGAGCTACTTCTCGGCCGTCGAGGTGATCACCACCAAGCGCGACGGCGCAGTGTTGAGCGACGAGGCGATTGCGTGGATACTCACCGCCTACGACCGCGGCGAGGTGGCCGAGGAGCAGATGTCCGCGCTGCTGATGGCAATCTTTTTCAACGGACTCTCCCCCGCCGAGCTGAGCACCTGGACCGACCAGATGATTGCGTCGGGCGAGCGGCTCGACCTGAAGGGCCTGTCGCGTCCGACGGTCGACAAGCACTCGACCGGCGGCGTCGGCGACAAGGTCTCGCTCATCCTCGCGCCCCTCGTCGCCGCGTGCGGCGCCGCGGTGCCCCAGCTGTCGGGTCGCGGCCTCGGTCACACCGGCGGGACGCTCGACAAGCTCGAGTCGATCCCGGGCTGGCGGGCGAACCTGTCGAACGACGAGGTGCGCGAGCAGCTCGAGACGGTGGGCGCGGTCATCTGCGCTGCCGGCCCGGGGCTGGCCCCGGTGGACCGCAAGCTCTACTCGCTGCGCGACGTCACCGCGACGGTCGAGTCGCTCGCGCTGATCTCGTCGTCGATCATGTCCAAGAAGATCGCCGAGGGCACCGACGCCCTGGTGCTCGACGTGAAGGTCGGCCGGGGCGCGTTCATCAAGAACCTCGAGCAGGCTCGCGAGCTGGCGATCACGATGGTCGGACTGGGCACCGACCACGGGGTCGCGACGGTCGCCCAACTGACTTCAATGAACGCACCACTCGGCCGGGCCGTCGGCAACGCCCTCGAGGTCACCGAGTCGGTCGAGGTCCTGCAGGGACGCGGTCCGTCCGACGTCCGGGAATTGACCCTGGCGCTGGCGCGCATCATGGTCGGGCTCGTGGGGCTCAACGTCGATCCCGCCGAGAGGCTCGACGACGGCTCGGCCTACGAGGTCTACCGCCGGATGATCCGCGCCCAGGGAGGCGACCCCGACGCGACGCTCCCGAGCGCCGCGTTGCGCGAGTTCGTCGTCGCCCCGCGCGACGGCATCGTGCAGTCGATCGACGCGCTTCGCGTGGGGGTCACGGCGTGGCGACTCGGCGCCGGCCGAGCGCGCAAGGAGGACCCCGTGAGTGCGGCCGCCGGCGTCATGTGTCTGATACGTGAAGGCGAAGCGATCGTCGCGGGTCAGCCGCTCTTCGAACTGCACGCCGACGACGACGCGCATCTCCAGCAGGGCAAGGCCGCCATCGAGAGTGCCGTCGTGCTGGATGAGCAGTTGGTGAACGCGGAGCAGTTGTTGATCGAGCGAATCACCAAGTAGGGCACCAGCGCGTTGACTAGCCTTGGCGCATGTCGTCGACCCGCCTCACCCGTGCGCTGATCGAACGGGCCCCGAAGGTGCTGCTCCACGATCACCTCGACGGGGGACTGCGTCCGGCCACCGTGCTCGAACTGGCCCGCGAGAACCGCTACACGGGCCTGCCCACCGACGACCCCGACGAGTTGGGCCGGTGGTTCATCGCCGACGCCCCGGGCAGCGACCTCGTTCGCTACCTCGAGGGATTCGCGCACACCGTCGCCGTGATGCAGACGAGGGACCAGCTCGAGCGCGTCGCCAGCGAGACCGCCCTCGACCTCGCGCGCGACGGCGTGGTCTACGCCGAGATCCGATTCGCCCCCGAGCTGCACCTCGCCGGCGGGCTCACCCTCCACGAGGTGGTGCGAGCGGTGCTCGACGGCTTCGCCCACGGCATCGCCACCGCCGCCCGAGAGGGCCGCCACGTCATCGTGCGCACGATCCTCTCGGCGATGCGCCAAGCGAGCCTGAGTGAGACCATCGCCGAGCTCGCGGTCGAGTTCCGTGACCAGGGCGTCTGCGGCTTCGACATCGCCGGACCGGAGGACGGCTTCCCGCCGACGCATCACCTGAGGGCGTTCCACCTCGTCCAGCGCGAGGACTTCCACATGACGGTCCACGCCGGCGAGGCCTTCGGGCTGCCCTCGATCTGGGAGGCCGTGCAGTTCTGCAACGCCGAGCGTCTCGGCCACGGCGTGCGAATCGCCGACGACATCGCCGAGGTGGACGGCGTCTACCGTCTCGGTCGACTGGCCAACTACATCCGCGACCGGCGCATCCCCCTCGAGGTCTGCCCGACCTCCAACGTGCACACCGGCGCCGCCACGTCCATCGCCACCCACCCGATCGAGCTGCTGCGCCGGCTGCGCTTCCGCGTGACGCTCAACACCGACAACCGCCTGATGAGCGGCATCACCCTCTCGAGCGAGTTCGAGTCCTGCGCCTCGGCGTTCGCCTGGACGCTCGACGACATGGAGTGGCTCACGCTGAACGCCGCGAAGAGCGCGTTCTACGAGTTCGACCACCGCCTCGCGATGATCAACGCAGTGATCAAGCCCGGCTACGCCGCGCTGCGCTCGGCCTAGAAGGCCAACCGCCGCTCGAGGTCCGCTCGGACCAGGGAGACGACCCTCGCCGCCTGCGCTCGTTGGCTCGCGAGCGACGACTCGTCGCTCGGCGGGCTCGTGACCTCGATGTAGGCCTTCAACTTGGCCTCGGTGCCCGAGGGGCGAACGACGACCCGCCCCACCGGGCCGAGCACCAGCAGGACCCCGTCGGTCGGCGCCAGTCCGGCGTAGCCGCGCGCGAGGTCGACGACCGCGCTGACGTTGACGCCACCCAGCGCCGCCGGCGGCCGCTCGCGCAACGACGCCACGGTCTGGGTGATCATGGAGAGCCCCTCGGGACTGGTGGCCCGAATCGAGAGCTGGCCAGTGGCGTGGACGCCGAAGTGCGACTCGATCTCGTCGAGCCGGTCGAGCAGCGTCGCGCCCTCGCGCGCGAGGTCGTGGGCCAGGCGGGCCAGCGCGAGACCGGCCGACATCCCGTCCTTGTCGGCGACCGCCGGATCGACCGCGTAACCGAGCGCCTCCTCGTAGCCGAAGCGCAGCACGCCCTCCCCGGCCGCGCGCGATATCCACTTGAAGCCGGTGAGGGTCTGGGCGAAGCTGACCCGCGCCTCGCGGGCCATCTCGGCGAGCAGGGTCGAGGACACGATGGTCGTCGCCACGACGTCGCGGGGACCGGCCATTGCGGGCAACAGCATCGACGCGAGCAACCACCCGATCTCGTCGCCGCCCAAGAGGCGCCACCCCGCCGGAGCGCGCACGGCCGCGCCGAGGCGGTCGCCGTCGGGGTCGTTGGCGATCACCAGGTCCGCCCTGACCCGGTCGGCGCAGGCCGTGGCGAGATCGAGGGCGCCGGGCTCTTCGGGGTTGGGCAACGGCAGCGTGGGGAAGGTCCCGTCGGGCTCGAACTGCTCGGCGACCGCCGTCACCGAGGCGAAGCCGGCCTCGGCGAAGAGTCGCATCATGAACGCCCCGCCGACGCCGTGCA
>JAYSQJ010000040.1:0-1596 GCA_043721635.1 Acidimicrobiales bacterium
AGCGAGTTGATCCAGTCCTGGGTGCGCAACGAGGTGGGACGACTCACCAACTGGCGCGCCAGCGATCTGCGCAAGGCCGGCACCCCCGGTCCCGAGGGCTCCGTCGCGAAGCTGGCCTTCGCCGAGGAGAACCAGAAGACGAGCGAGCTCTGCGTCGACCTCATGGGATCCGAGGGGATGCTCTACGGCTCGACCTACCCCCAGATCCGCCCGACCGAGTCGGCCATGACCGGCGGCGACATGCGCAAGGCTTTCGTCCGCATGCGCGCCAACTCCATCGAGGGCGGCACCAGCGAAGTGATGCGCAACATCATCGGCGAGCGGGTACTGGGTCTGCCGGGCGAGCCGCGCAACGACAAGGACGTCGCCTGGAAGGACGTCCCGAAGTCGTAGCTACTTGTCGCTGAGCTCGGCGTCGAAAAAGTCGAGCGTGCACTGGTGGGCGTCGACGGCCGCCGCCTCGTTGTAGGCGGCCGGCCGGCCGTCGCAGTGAAATCCGTGCGGGGCGTTCGCGTAGCGCACGATCTCGGTGCGAACCTTGGACTTGGCGGTCGCGGCCCGTAGCGCCTCCACCTGTTCGACCGGGATGCCCTGGTCGAGGTCGCCGTAGAGGCCAATCCAGGGACACCTGAGGTCCTTGGCCAGCTCGAGCAGCGGCGCGAAGCCGAAGCGGCCGTTCTCGATGCCGCTGCCGTAGAAGCTGGCGGCCGCGCCGAAGGTGCCGAGCGTCGCTGCGTAGAAGCTCACCGTGCCGCCCATGCAGTAGCCGACGACCGCGATGTCCGCGGCCTGGTAGCCGCCGGTGGCGAGGAAGTCCGTCGTCGCCATGAGGTCGTTGGTGATGCCCTCCTTCGTGAGGTTGGCCATGTACTTCATCGCCTCGGGGAAGTCGTCGTAGGAGACCACGGGCGACCCGTCGCGGTGGAACAGCTCGGGCGCAACGGCGAAGTAGCCCTCGTCGGCGAAGCGATCGACGACGCTGTGGATATGGTCGTTGACCCCGAAGGCCTCCTGGACGACGACGACGGCGCGCGTCGCGTCGGTGGAGCCGGCCACGTAGACGGGAAAGCCGCTGGGGAGTGTCTGCTCGGTCATACGAAGGAAGGCCTCTCTGTTCTCGTGCGCTTGATCTCGTAGAAGCCGGGCGTGCCCGCGACGGCCATCAACCCGTCGAACAGGATTCCGGCGGCCTCGCCCTTGGGCGCCGGCGTCACGACCGGTCCGAAGAAGGCGACGTCGCCCACGCGGATCACCGGCGTGCCCACGTCGTTGCCGACCAGGGCCATGCCCGCCTCGTGGCTCGCTCGGAGCAGATCGTCGAACTCCTCGAAGAGGGCCGCGTCGGCGAGGTCGGCCTCCAGGCCGACGTCGGCGAGGGACCGGGGGCTCACCTCGTCGAAGTCCTCCTCTTGGTTGACGTGGTGCCGGGTGCCCATCGCCGCGTACAGGGGACCGCGCACGGCGTTGCCGTGGCGCTGCTCGGCCGCGATCAGGACCCGAACCGGTCGGTGGGCCGTCTTCAGCCATTCGGCGTACTCGGGCGTCGTGGCCTTGTCGGCGTTCAGCATCGCGAGACTCATGACGTGAAAGCGTACG
>JAYSQJ010000041.1:0-5256 GCA_043721635.1 Acidimicrobiales bacterium
GGGTACCACGCCTCGAGCACCGCGGCGACGTGGCTGAGCCACGGCATGTAGACGGCCCCACCCGTGTTCAGGACCACGATGGTACGGGGGTTGACGGCGGCCACAGCTGAGATCAGCAGGTTCGACACGCCCGGAAGGTAGAGGTTGGAGCGGTCCGCACCCTCCTGGTTGTAGTCACCGGCGAACACGATGGCGAACTTGGCCTTGCGCGCGGCCGCGACGGCGCTTTGGATCTGGGGGGTGACGTCTTGGATGCCGAACCGGGGCGCGGCGTGATTGCGCACCGCAAACCACTTCGCGGAGAACTTGTAATCACGGCCCTTGACGAGCGACACCGTCGTCGCGAGGTCCTCTCGGATGTGCAGGCCGGACGATCCAATGATCTGACGACCGTTGAGGTAGAGCCACGAGTCCCCGATCTGTTGGAACGAGACCTCGTACGTACCGGTCTTCTTGGCGCGCAGTTTCACGCCCCAACTCATCCATCCCTCTCCCTTACCGGGGGCGGTCGCGGTGGCGAGCGCGGGAGTGACGTTAGGGCTGTCGACGATCGCGAGGTCGGCCTTGCCCGCCTCGCTGACCGTCTTGATTGGCACCTCGTGCGGGGGAATCCTGCCCCCAACGATGTCGACGTCGTTCAGCTGGTCGAGTTCCAATCCGGCCGGACCGCCCGGTCGGTAGACCACGGTGACCTTCGGCCCAAGGGCCGCCTTGATCGCGGAGAGCGGCGTCACGACGTAGGGCGCGATCACCCTCGAACTGCCCCCACCGGTCGTGAAGGGAGTCTGACTCGCCGGGTCGCCGATGACCGCGACCGTCGTCGCCTTCGCGAGCGGCAGGACCCCGGCGTTCTTCAAGAGCACGATGCTGTTCTCGGCCGCCCGCAATGCCACGGCCGCGTGCGCCGCACTGGTCACGGTGGCCCAAAGCGAGCCGGTCGGCGGGTGGGCGACGACGCCGAAACGGAACATCGTCGCGAGGACGTCGCGAACGGCCCGGTTGAGGTCGCTCGCCGACAGTGCTTTGGAGTCGACGAGCCGCACGATCGCCGCGGCCGAGGCCGGCTTGATCAGGGCCATTCCGGCCCGGAAGGCCGGGGCCACGTTCTTCACAGCTTTCAAGTCCGAGCGCACGAATCCCCTGAAGCCCCATCGCTCGAGGGTCGAGTAGATGTTCGGGTCCGAGCAGGTGTTGACGCCGTTCAGCTTCCCGTAGGAGCACATCAGCGCCGCCACGTGGGCCTGGCGCACCGCCGCCAGGAACGGCACGTCGTAGATCTCGGCGAGCGTCCTCGTCGACACGATCTGGTCGAGCCGCACGCGGGCCGTCTCTTGGGTGTAGGCACTGAAGTGCTTGGCGACGTCCATGACGCCCTGGGACTGGATCCCCTCGATGTTCGCGACGCCGAGGATGCTCGAGAGATACGGGTCCTCGCCGTAGGTCTCGAAGATCCGTCCGCCTTGGGGCACCCGAGCGAGGTTGAGCTCGGTCCCCTGAACCGCCATGATGCCCTTCGTGCGCGCCTCGTCGGCGACTACCTGGCCCTCCGCGCGAGCGACGGCGATATTGAAGGTCGCGGCGATCGCGATTGCCGCAGGGAACTGGGTGACCCCGCGCAGTCCGGCGCCGAGGCCGCCCGGTCCGTCGGTGATTGAGAGCGCGGGGATGCAGAGCGACGGGACGCCCGTGTTGGAGCTCTGTAATGGATGATGTCCCGTGAGGACGACGAAGGCCGCCTTCTGGGCGAGGGTCATCCGGGCGAGCACCTCATTCGCCATCGTGCTCGGAGTCGCGCTGTGGCTGCGCGACTGGGCGACCCAGGGGCACGGACTGGCGGTCGACGCCGCGGCTCGCCCGCTCGAGACCTGCGTCGTCGCGCCGATCGACGCCACGATTGTCACTGCGCCGACGACGACGGCCGCGTGGCGGCGCGTTCGGATCATGAAATTCAAGGGTCTCTCCCGTACGTCGCGGAGTCCTCGCATCTTTCACGACACTCTTCGCCGGAGAACGATCCGGAACTCGACCGGCGAGCCAAATCTTACCTGGCCCGAGATGGGCAAAGATTCGTGATTCTTACGCGCCGCGGATTCGGGGGTTTGCCAAAAAGTATTGAGGCGTCTGGCCTATGGTGCTGACAGCATCGGGATCGAGAGGGAGAACAGGATGAAGGGTTTCAAGAACTTCCTCATGCAGGGCGAGCTCATCGTCATCGCCGTCGGCCTGGCCGTCGCCCTGGCGTTCAGCACGCTGATCAAGGCGTTCACCGACAACATCATCACGCCGCTGGTGAACGCCGCCGCCGGTGGCGGGGCGGGCGGCAAGGGCATCGGTTGGACGCTGAGCGGACAGCGCATCAACCTCGGCGCGTTCATCGCAGCAATCATCTACTTCGTGATCCTCATGATCGTCATCTATTTCGTCATAGTGGTGCCGTACCGGGCGTACATGCAGCGCCGAGGCACCTCGGTATTCGGTAGCCCACCCGCGACGAAGACTTGCCCGGCCTGCCTCTCGGCGGGACTCCCGTTGGAGGCCACCAGGTGCAAGTTCTGCTCGAGCGAGTTGACGCAGTAGCCGCGTTCAACTTCGATCTAGCGCCGCGCACGATTGCGCTGACACCATTCGTCAGCTGTCGCGGATCATCTTCTCCAGTACGGGCAGCGCGGCCTCGAGACGATCGCGCTCATCCTTGGTCAACCGGTCGAGTCGCGAGCTGAGTCCGATCGTCCGCTCGATCCAGAGCCTCTTGAGCACGTCTCGACCATCGCCGGTCAGTTCGACGAGGCACGCCCTGCGATCCTCGAGGTCGTCCGTGCGCGCCAGGTATCCCAGGTCCTCGAGACTGGTGACGACCCTCGTCGCCACGGACGCACCGACCGACTCGTGAGCCGCGAGCGCACTGATCCTCACCGGTCCCAATTCCTCCACCGTGGCGAGCGCCGAGATCTGCGACTGCGTCAGACCGACGCCTCCGTGCTGACGCAGGGCGCGGGCGAGCCGAACGAGGACGAGTCGCAGCCGCACCGCCGACGGCGCGTCGACCTCGAGGTGGTGGGCGGTCTTCACCGGACCACGTCGCTCTCCATGGCGATCTCGCCGGGCACCGCGTTCGACGTGATCGTGAGGTCGCCCACGTGCTCGCGAAGCGAACGCTCCTCGTGGATGTACCTCGTACCACGAAAAGCGGAGATGACCGCTCCGGCGACCGAGAGGATGACTGCGGTCGTGAAGACGATCAGAAGTCCGTGGTGGAACGGCGCCTGGATGAGGTTCGGGAAGAAGTGCTTGCCCGTGAGGACGAGCCACTGGGCGTGGGTCACGTGGGCGGTCGACTGGGAACCGAGCAGGCTCGCCAGCGGATTGATGCCGAGGAACGAGGAGAACAGGCTCCCGACGGCCGGCAAGTTGGCGACGGCGTGGGCTTGGGACGCTGCGACACCGTGCGCGCTGAGTCCTTTGAACATCGCGGCTGGCAACGAGTTGGTGAGCCCTACGATCATGAGCGAGAAGAAGACGCCGATGGAGAGCACGAAACCGGTGTTCATGAACGCCGCCTGGATCCCGGCCGCTCCCCCGCGTTGATTCGACGGAACGCTATTCATGATCGCGGTCGAGTTGGGGGCCGAGAACATGCCGCCGCCCACGCCATTCAAGAACACCATCACCGCGAAGATCCAGTAGCTGAAGTCCGTCGGGATCAAGAGCAGGCCGACGAAACTCGCTCCGAACAGGACCATCCCCGACGTGGACAGGGTTCGAGCGCCGTGGCGGTCCGAGAGGAAGCCCGAGATCGGCCCGGCGAGCAAGAAGCCCATCGTGAGCGGCAACAGGTAGATGCCGGCCCACAGAGGAGTGGCGCTGTAGGCGTAGCCGTGCAGTGGCAGCCAGATGCCCTGCAGCCAGATGATGAGCATGAACTGCAGACCGCCGCGCGAGATGGCGGCCAAGAACCCGGCGGCACTGCCCGTGGCGAAGGCCCGGATCTTGAACAGCCGCAGGTTGAACATCGGAGACTCCGTACGACTCTCGACCACGAAGAACGCAATCAGGAATACGACACCGATGGCGAAGGCGACGAGCACCTTCGGGGCCGTCCAGCCCATCGAGTGGTTCTGATAGGGCTGGATGCCGTAGACGATGCCGGTCAGGAGCGACGTGAGACCGACGGCGAAG
Organism: Acidimicrobiales bacterium; assembly: GCA_043721635.1. Classification (GTDB taxonomy): domain Bacteria; phylum Actinomycetota; class Acidimicrobiia; order Acidimicrobiales; family RAAP-2; genus RAAP-2. The sequence continues at coordinate 4,177 of JAYSQJ010000041.1, forward strand.
GTGAGGTTACCCCACCAGTCGATTCTCGCGACCGCGCGTTGGCCGTTGTCACGCAGGCTGTGGTAGCCCCACACCGTGCCGAGCACGCCGAAGGGGACCGAGACCCAAAAGACCAGACGCCAGTCGCCGATCGAGAGCAGCCCACCGGCGATCAGGCCGATGAACGACCCGCCAATCGCGGCGACCTGGTTGATGCCCATGGCGAGGCCCCGCTGGTCGGGTGGGAAGGCGTCGACGAGGATCGCGCTCGAGTTGGCGAACAGCATGGCGCCCCCGACCCCCTGGACGAGGCGCCACAGGACGAGCCAGAGCGCGCCCGCGCTCCCGCGGTAGGGGTCGAGCGCCAGGATCACCGACGCGATCGAGAAGACCAGGAAGCCGAGGTTGTAGATCCGAACCCGCCCCATGATGTCGCCGAGGCGTCCGAGGCTGATCACGAGCACGGCCGTGACGAGTAGGTAGCCCTGCAGCAGCCACAACAGGTAGCCCACGTTGCCCGGCGAGAGCGGGTCTATGCCGACGCCCCGGAAGATCGCCGGCAGCGAGATCAGGATGATCGAGGAGTTGACGGTCGCCATGAAGACACCCAGGGTCGTGTTGGTCAGCGCGATCCACTTGTAGCGGTCGAGGTGCTGGCCCTCCCGTGTCCTCAACGCCATCGATCAACCTCAACAGTATTTTATTTGCTTGACTGAAGGCAAGTATATCTGCTCGTCACGGTGCGGCGGACTCGATCAGCGCACGTAGATTCTGATCAGGGCATTCGATCGAGAGGCGAACCAATGGACCACGACAAGCTCACTAGCCACCACCTCGCCACCGCCGAGAAGATCCTCGCCCATCCCGCGGGTCACAACATCGAGTGGCGCGACGCCATGGCTCTGATGAGCGAGATCGGCACGGTGACCGAAGGCGCCAACGGACGATTCACGGTCACTCTGCAAGCCGAGACTCGGGTGTTCGATCGCCCGCGCGAGAAGGACCTCGATACCCAGCAGGTCGTCGACCTGCGACGGATGCTCCACGCCGCCGGCATCAACGTGGAGAGCCTCGGTCGCTAGCGTCACTACTGAGGTCACC
>JAYSQJ010000042.1:0-5395 GCA_043721635.1 Acidimicrobiales bacterium
AACGATGTTCGACGTTGTCTTGGTTGGAGCGGACGATTCAAGGACGGCGCGCCGCGCGGTCGAGGCCGCCGTGGGCCTGGCTCAAATATCGAAGGGCCAGCTGCACATCGTGTGCGCCGTCGAGCGACACCCGCACCTCGACGAATCGCTCCCCGACGAGTTCAAGCATCTGGGAGAAGATGGCGGCATCGATGCTCTCCTCCAGAGCCTCTCCTTCATCGCGAAAGAGAGGGGCATCGAAGCGGTCCTGCACTCTGGCCGGGGCAACCCGGACGACGTCATTATCAAAAAGGCCGAAGAGGTGCACGCCGACATCGTCGTCGTCGGCAATCGCGGCATGAAGGGGGTGCGCCGAGTCCTCGGCAGCGTGCCCAACAGCGTGGTGCATCATGCGCACTGCTCGGTCATGGTGGTCGACACCACCGAGTAGCGCCCGAGCGTCGCGCCGACTCGGTACGCCGGGTCGGCCAGTGCTTCACGCGCCGTACGTCGCCGGCGCCGCATCATCCACGCATCCAATATCAGGGCATACTGAGTGGCGTGCCCTCCGACCAGCCTGATCGCAGTCTCGACCTGGCGCCGGCGTCGCTGAACGATTACCGCGAGCTGGCCCGTCGACGATTGCCACGCCAGATCTTCGACTACGTCGATGGTGGTGCGTTCGGCGAGGTTACCCTGGCCGCCAATCGCGACGACTTCCACTCCATCCGGTTCCGCCAGCGGGTCCTGCGCGACGTGTCGACGTGCCGACTCGCGACCACGGTGCTCGGTGAGGAGATCGCCCTGCCGGTGATCCTCGCTCCCGTCGGCTTCGGCGGGATGTTCGCGCGGCGCGCCGAGGTGCAGGCCGCCCGAGCGGCCGAGCGCGCGGGGATCCCGTTTTGCGAGTCGACCCTCTCGATCTGCTCGGTCGAGGAGGTCGCCGCGGCGGTCCGTCGACCGCTCTGGTTCCAGCTCTACGTGATGAAGGACCGCAGCTACGCCGAGGACCTCATGGCGCGCGCCCAGGCGGTCGGCTGTACCACGATGATCTTGACCGTCGACCTGCCGGTGGTCGGCCAGCGCTACCGCGACGTTCGCAACGGCATCAGTGGCCCCGTCTCGTCGGTCGGGCGACTCCGTCGTGGGCTGGACCTCGTCCGTCACGCCGGGTGGGTGCGTGACGTCGCCCTCGGTGGCAAACCGCTCACGTTCGGCAACCTCGAAAAGGCCCTTCCCGAAGCCCGGGTGCCGGCCGACTTCCAAGGCTGGGTCGCGAGCCAGTTCGACCCGAGTGTGACCTGGGAGGACCTTGCGTGGCTGCGCGAGCATTGGCGCGGCAACATCGCCCTTAAGGGGATCATGGACCCCGAGGACGCCCGCGAGGCGGTCGACCGGGGCGTTGAGGCCATCATTGTGTCCAACCACGGGGGCCGTCAGCTCGACGACGTCCCCTCGACGATCCACGCGCTACCCGCCGTCGCCGACGCCGTCGGCGACCGGTGCGAAGTACTGATGGATGGCGGCGTTCGCAGCGGACTCGACGTCGTGAAGGCGCTGTCGCTTGGAGCCCGGGCCTGTCTCGTCGGACGCCCCTGGGCTTACGCCGTCGCGGCGCGCGGCGAGGCCGGCGTCGACCACATCCTGCGGATCATGCGCGAGGAGATGCTGGTGACCCTGGGGCTGACGGGCGTGAACGACGTGGGCGACCTCGATCGCTCGGCCCTGGTCGATCCCTGATCTGGCGTCCGGCCTCGATCCGTCGCTGGCGGACCACCTGCGACGAGGCCTTCAACCGGTCGGACCGAACACCGCTCTCACGAACTCGGTTTGCCCGAAGCCGCCCTGGGCGTCGATGGTGAGGTCGGGCGCCGTCTTGTGGCTCGCGGGGAACGTCTTCGACACTGGCACCGGAGTGCACAGCGCACCGGATCAGCCGTTCTGCTAGTCGTACTGGTTGTCGACGGCGCTCCTGGTCCCACGTGGGTCTTCATGTCCACACGACGCCGGCCGGGAAACCGACGACCAGGTAGTCCCCGGCGACCGACGCCACGACCGAATGGCCGCACTTCGGGTAGGACACGTGGCTGAGATTCGGCGTCGCCCCGCCGAAGGCTTGCGATAGGCGTGCTGGACCTAGGCCAGGGTGGTTGGTGACCACGCGGTGCACATCCTTGCGCGAACAGCTCGACGGATCGACCGGGCGCTGCCCCTACGGTAGGGGCCGTTCGTCGAGCAGGCGGTAGGGGTTGAGGAGTCCCGAGGGATCGAAAGTCGCCTTGATCGCACGCTGCAGGGCCAACGAGACCGGGTCGCTCAGCGCGAGGAAGGCCTCTTGCTTGTCGAGGCCGATGCCGTGCTCGCCCGACACTGCGCCGCCCAGGCTGACGCCGTAGGCGAAGAGCTCCTGGAGGAAGTCGTGGCGCTGCGCGTCGTCACCCCCGATCACCGAGAGGTGCACGTTGCCGTCACCGACGTGGCCGCAGCCGGCGAGGAGGATCCCGAAGCGTTGGGCGATCGTCGTGGCGCTGGCGAGGAAACCGGGCACGGCCGAACGGGGCACGACGATGTCGATGATGTCGCCGACCCCAGCCTCCTTGCTCGCCCAGAACAACTGCTCCCGAGCCTCGATCAGGCGAACGGCGGCCGCCGCCGGCAGGACGTAGGTGTCGAGCGCTCCGGCCTCGTCGAGCAGGGTGCCCAGTGACTCAATGTCGAGGTCCAGCTGCTCGCGCGTGCGTGTCTCGAGCACGATGATGAGGTAGGCCAGCGTGTCGCGCATCACTTCGGCGTCCACGCCGAGGTCGATTCCCATGCGCGTGGTGATCGACGACATCGCCAGGACGTCGAGATACTCGAGGATTGACGGAGCTAGTCCCGACGCGATGATCGGCGGTACCACCGTGGTCACCTGGTCGAGCGTCGCGAACGCGACGAGGATCGTTGCGCCGTAGCCGAGTCGCGGTGAGAGACGCAGCGTCACCTCGGTCACCATCGCGAGCGTCCCCTCACTCCCCACGATCAACTGCGTGAGGTCGTAGCCGCTCGAGGACTTCATGACCGGACCGCCGGTGCGCAGCACCGTTCCGTCCATCAAGACGAGTTCGAGGCCCAGGACGTGCTGACGGGTCACGCCGTGGCGCACCGCTCGCATCCCTCCGGCGTTAGTGTTGACGTTCCCGCCGATCGACGCGGACATCTCCCCCGGGTACACGGGATAGCGCAGTGCGCTGCCCGCTAACGCCTCGTCCAATTCGCGCAGCGTGACGCCGGGCTGGACGACCGCCACGTGGTCACGCTCGTCGATCCGGATCAACTGGTTCATGTCGGCGAAGGAGACGACCAGCCCGCCGGTGACCGGCGTGGCCCCGCCCGAGAGTCCGGTGCCCGACCCCCGTGGGACGATTGCGATGCCGTGGGCGGAGGCGACGCGTGCCACCTCGGCCACCTCGTCGGTCGACCGCGGCCGCACGACGGCCAGTGGTACGCGGTGGCGCGGGTGGAGCGACTCGTCGTGCAGGTCGTCGACGTTGATCGCGTCGCCCGAGGCGACCCGACCCGGGCCGAGGCGCCGTTCGAGCTCGTCGACGATCGAAGTGTCCATCAGCACCGGATGGTACACGCCCGAGCCCGATTGACCGGCCGATTCTCGACGCCAGGGCGGACGGGTGCTAGGTGAGGGAGACCGGGATTCGTCGGGCGACTCGGGTCCGGATGCACGACGGGTCGTCGGCCATGACCTCTCCGTAGTGGGCGTACGCGCGCGCGCGCGATCCGCCGCAGAGCCGTCGATAGTCGCAGCGCCCGCACACGCCGACGAAGAGGCCGGCCCGGATCGCCCTCAACAGGGCATTCTCGGCGTAGACGTCGCCGAGCGACTCGGTGCGCACGTTGCCGAGCGGGATCGGCAGAAAGCCCGACGCGTGCACCTCGCCGTCGTGGCCAATGAAGATGATGCCCCGCCCGTCGCCCGTGGCCAGCGTCGTACTGCGCACGGAGTGATCGTGGAGACCGGCCTCGCGGTTCAGTCCGTCACGGAGGGTCTCGTACAGAGCTCCCAGTTCGAAGTGAAGTCGCGGGTCCTCGGCGCCGAAGTGCTCTCGTTGCGCCTGCACCCGACGGAAAAACGGCGCCTCGACCGTGCGTACCGTCATGCCGTAGGTCGTCGCGTCCACGAGGAAGTGGCAGATGTCCTCGGCGTCGCGGGAGTTGACCTCCAGGATCTCGACCCCCCGGCCCACGCCCACGAGGAAGAAGACCTCCCAGATCGAGACGCCGGTCTCGCGAAGTAGCGAGAAGATGTCGGCCAGCTCCTCTGCGTTGTGCCTCATGACCGTCGTGTTCACCTGCAGACGAAAGCCCATATCGCGCATCATGTGCAGGGCCTCAATGGTCTTGTCGAAATGGCCCGGTATCCCACGGAGCGTGTCGTGGCTCTCGGGACCAGCGCCGTCGAGACTGATCGAGACGGAGCGCACGCCCATTTCATAGAGCTCTTCGAGGAACTCTCGCGTCAGGCGATCGGTGACCGAGGGCGCGATCCCCAGACGAAGCCCGCGCGACCGGGCACGGGCGATGAACTCGAGGAGGTCCGGGCGAGCCAAACAGTCGCCCCCGGTGAACACGAGGATCGGCGGCGGTCCCGGCATCGCGACGATCTGGTCGATTAGTGCGAATCCCTCCTGCGTCGTCAGCTCACCCGGAAGGGGGCCGGTTTGGGCCGAGGCCCGACAGTGCCGGCAGGCGAGCGAACAGGCCTTGGTCGTCTCCCAGAAGACCAGGTGGGGCGAGTGCTCGTAGCGCGTCAACGCGCGTGTTAGCGTCCCTTCCCTCACCGATGCCGCCCTCTCGTACCGCGATTGCCCCACTACGGACCCTACGCACAAAACGTCGCGCGTCCCTGTGGCGAATTGTGCTCAACCCTCCTTCAATACAACCCGAGCCATTGCTTGGATTCCTAGGGCCGAAGGTCCCAATAGCGCACCGTGCCGCCGGTCCTGGGTCGTCTGAACCCACTTGACCAGGTTTTATCACCGTTCGGTCAGGACCCTTCATCGGCCGTCCCCACGTTCACTTCGTCGCCGGACGCGACGCCACCCGACCAGGCGGGGATCTTGCGCGCCGCCGGCCCGAAGGCGACGTACAGCGTGGCGAGCACCCAAATGACGTAGCACAACGTGACGTTCACGTATGCCAGCACCGCGGTGAGCGCGTACGAGATCGAAGGGGGCGTCGACCGCAGGATCGTGCGCTTGAGGGCGCCGCGCTTCACGTCGCCCACGAAGAGCGACTCGTGCAAGGAGAGGTAGATCCACAGGCCGGTGAAGGCCAGGCCGATTAGGAGCATGTTGAGGCTGTAGAGCTCGGCGGCCGTCGAGGCGCCGGCCGCGGACGACCCCCACGAGTAGCGCGCCAG
>JAYSQJ010000043.1:0-2747 GCA_043721635.1 Acidimicrobiales bacterium
GGCTCGAAGGGCACGGCCCAGGCGAAGATGGAGGCCCTCGCGGCGGCGGGCGTGCACGTCTGTCTGAACCCCACCGAGGCCGGCCAGAAAATGGGCGAGATCGTTAAGGCGCTGTAGCACGTTGTCCGGGGTCCGACTCTGCGTCCTGGTGTCTGGCTCGGGCACCATCCTCGAGGCGATGCTGAGCGGCGGACTCGAGGTCGCAGTCGTGGTCGCGGACCGGCCCTGCCGAGGCCTCGAGGTGGCGCGCGACGCCGGCGTCGAGGCCGTGCTGGTCGACCGGGCACCGTTCGGCGGCTTCACCGGCGGGTTCGACCGTGATGGTTACTGCGACGAGCTGGTCCGCGTGCTTCACCAGCACGGCACTGAACTCATTGCGATGGCCGGTTTCGGTACCATCGTCAACGCGGCGTTCCACGCCGAGTTCCCCGGCCGGGTGCTCAACACCCACCCGAGCCTGCTGCCCGACTTCAAGGGATGGCACGCCGTGGCCCAGGCGATCGAGTCCGGGGTCGACGAGTCGGGCTGTACCGTGCACGTCGCCACGCTCGAGCTCGACGACGGCCCGATCCTCGCCCAGCGCCGAGTGCCGGTGCTCGGCGACGACGACGAGTCCTCGCTGCACGAGCGCATCAAGACCGTCGAGCGCGAGGTCTATCCGCAGGTGGTGGGTAGGGTGATGGCGGCAATCGCCGACGGCGCAGAGCCGACGTCGGTGGCCGAGACCCGAGAAGGGGAGTAGATGAGGGCGTTGCTCAGCGTGTGGGACAAGACGGGGCTGGTGGAACTGGCCGTGGGCCTGGCCGCGCAGGGAGTCGAACTCATCGCCTCGGGCGGCACGGCTCGCGCACTGCACGACGCCGGCGTCGCGCACCTCGACGTCGCCGACGTCACGGGCTTCCCCGAGATGCTTGGCGGCCGCGTGAAGACTCTGCACCCTCGGATCCACGCGGGCATCCTCGCCGACCGCTCGAAGTCCGATCACCTGGACGACCTCGCCGAGCACGACATCACGGCAATCGACCTCGTAGTGTGCAACCTCTACCCCTTCTCCTCGAACCCGTCGGTTGAGTTGATCGATATCGGCGGACCGGCGATGGTACGCGCGGCCGCGAAGAACCACGAGCACGTCGGGGTGCTGACGAGCCCCACCCAGTACGCGGCGGCGCTCGAGGAGATCGCGACGGCGGGCGCGCTCGGTGACGCCACGCGACACTCCCTGGCCCGCGCGGCCTTCGCGCACACCGCGGCCTACGACGCGCAGATCGTGCGGTGGCTCGACGGCGGCGGGACCATTGGCCAGAGTCCCGCAGGCGCCGACGCCGTCCTTCCGCCGACGCTGCACCTCACGCTGGAGCGCGCCGGCGTCGTGCGCTACGGCGAGAACCCCCACCAGGTCGGGGCTCGGTACCGCAACGCTGGCACGACGCCGTGGTGGGACGCCGTCGTCCAACACGCCGGTACCGCCCTCTCCTACCTGAACCTCTTTGACGCCGACGCCGCGTGGCGGCTCGTGCACGAGCTCGGCGACGACGCACCGGGCCGGGCCGCGGTCGCCATCATCAAGCACGCGAACGCCGCGGGCGCGGCGCTCGGGTCGTCGCTCCCCGACGCCTTCGCCAAGGCTCTCGCCGCCGACCCCCAGAGCGCCTTCGGTGGCATCGTGGCGATCGCGGGCGAGGTCGACGAGGAGCTGGCCGCGCTGATCGCCGCCGGTCCGCAGGCCGACGTCATCATCGCCTCCTCGTTCCAACCCGCGGCCACCGCCGCACTGGTCGCTCGACGCAAGGCGACGCGTCTGCTGAGCGCCCCCGCGCCCGAGCCCCTCGGCCTCTCGGTGCGCACGTTCGGCGACACGGCGCTCGTGCAGAACGCCGACGAGCTGCTGGTGCCGGTCACCCAGTGGCAGTGCGTGACCCGGGCCCAGCCGTCGACCCATCAGCTCCAGGACCTGATGGTCGCGTGGCGGGTCTGCGCGCGCACGACCTCCAACGCCATCGTGATCGCGCGCGACGGGGTGGCCGTCGGCGTCGGTGCCGGCCAGCAGTCGAGAGTCGTCGCCGCGGGGATCGCGACCGCCAAGGCCGGCGAGTTCGCCCGCGGCGCCGCCGCGGCCTCGGACGCCTTCTTCCCATTCGCCGACGGACTCGAGTCGCTCACCAGCTGCGGGGTCACGTCGGTGGTCCAGCCCGGTGGATCGGTGCGCGACCAGGAAGTGATCGACGCCGCCAACCGCGCCGAGATCGTAATGATGCTGACCGGTGAACGGCACTTTCGCCACTAGGAGACCCCATGACTGCCCAACTACTCGACGGTGAACGACTGGCCGGCCGCATCAAGATGGAGCTCGCCGACCGCGCCGCGCGCCTGGCCGTCGCCGGCCGCCCGGTGGGCCTCGGGACGGTGCTGGTCGGCGACGACGGTCCGAGCGCCAAGTACGTCGCCATGAAGGTGGCCGAGTGTCGTGAGATCGGCGTCCACTCATTCGACGAGCACCTGGCGGCCGACGCGACCCAGGCCGACGTCGAGGCGGTCATCGACCGGTTCAACGCCGATCCCCGCGTCCACTCGGTCCTCGTCCAGCTGCCGCTGCCCCCGGGAATCAATGAGGAGCAGATACTCCTGCGCGTCGATCCGAGCAAGGACGTCGACGGCCTGCACCCCACGAACCTCGGACGTCTCGTGATGGGCGCCCCGGGTCCGCTGCCGTGCACGCCCGCCGGCATCGTTGCGCTGCTCAGCGAGTA
>JAYSQJ010000044.1:0-1893 GCA_043721635.1 Acidimicrobiales bacterium
CAGAAGCGCTTCGCCCATCTCTTCGACCAGAACGGCGACGTCAAGGACTCCGAGACCGTGGCCCACCTCCAGGCGCTCGCCGACCGCAACATCGAGCGCTACGCGCTACTCACCGAGGAGCCCTCGTGAGCACCAAGCCGTTCGCCATCACGTTGGGCGTCGGCACGAGCCTTGCCAACAAGACCGGCTCGTGGCGGGTTGAGCGGCCGGTCTACGTCGACCGCCTTCCGCCGTGCAACGGGGCCTGCCCGGCCCACGAGGACATCCAGGGCTGGCTCTACGAGGCCGAGGAGGGTAACTACGAGGCGGCGTGGCGCCTGCTGATGCGAGCGAACCCGCTGCCGGCGGTGATGGGTCGGGCCTGCTTTCACCCCTGCGAGACGTCCTGTAACCGGGTCCAGATCGACGAGGCCGTCGGCATCAACGCCGTCGAGCGTTTCCTCGGCGACCGCGCAATCGCGCAAGGCTGGCTGGTCCCAGTCGAGCACCCACCGACTGGCAAGCGCGTGCTCGTCGTCGGGTCGGGACCGGCCGGGCTCTCGGCGGCCTACCACCTGGCGCTGCTCGGACACGAGGTCGAGGTCCACGAGGCCGCCCCCCGGGCCGGAGGGATGCTGCGCTACGGCATCCCGCAGTACCGCCTACCGCGCGACGTCGTCGACGCCGAGGTCGCGCGCATCGCCGCGATGGGCGTCACGTTCGTGCTCTCCAGCCCCGTCGGGCACGTTGACGTGACGATGGCCACGGGCCACTTCGACGCCGCCTTCGTCGGCATCGGCGCCCAGCGTGGCAAGAACCCCGAGATCCCCTCGGGTGACGCCGCCAAGGTCCTCGACGCCGTCTCGATGCTGCACGGCTTCGAGGAGGGCGAGGGTCCCGTCTTGGGTCGTCGAGTCGTCGTCTACGGCGGCGGTGACACCGCAATGGACGCGGCGCGCACCGCCCAGCGCCTCGGGGCGAGCGAGACCATCGTGGTCTACCGGCGCACGCGAGACCGTATGCCGGCTCACGACGAGGAGGTCCTCGACGCCCAGGCCGAGGGCGTCCAGATGCGTTGGCTCTCGACGGTCACCCGGGCCGACGGCGGTCGGCTGATGCTCGAGAAGATGGTGCTGAACGCTGATGGCCAGGCCGAGTCGACCGGCGAGTTCGAGGAGCTCGAAGCCGACTCCCTCATCCTCGCGCTCGGCCAGGACACCGACCTCAGACTGCTCGACGATTTGGGCGACGTCGATCTGGCGGGGGGCGTCATTAACGTCGACGCCCACCAGATGACCGGGCGCCCCGGGGTCTTCGCCGGTGGGGACGCCTCGGGCAACGCGAGCGAACGGACCGTCACGGCCGCCGTCGGCCACGGGGCCCGTGGCGCCGCCGCAATCGGCGCGTGGCTCGACGGACGCTCGGTGGCACCGGCGCCCGATCGCGCTCCGGCCACGGTCGAGCGACTCAACTCCTGGTACTACGCCGACGCCCCGCGCACGATGCGCCCGCGCCTCGAGGCGATCCGGCGCCGCTCGAACTTCGACGAGGTCGTCGGCGGTCTGACCGCCGAGGACGCCCTCTTCGAGGCCCGACGGTGCATGTCGTGCGGCAACTGCTTCGAGTGCGACAACTGCTTCGGGGTCTGCCCGGACAACGCGGTGATCAAGCTCGGCCCGGGGCTGCGCTACGAATTCAACCTCGACTACTGCAAGGGCTGTGGAATCTGCGCCAAGGAGTGCCCGTGCGGCGCGATCGACATGGTGCCCGAGCACCACTGAACCGCCACCCATCGCCTTGATCCGGCGCAGCGGCGACGAATCGTCAGCCGTCCTCGGAGAATTGTCGGGGACTAGAGGCGTCGGCGTCAAACGTTGGGCGAAGCGGCTCGGGATCGTAGGGCGTGGTCCGAGG
>JAYSQJ010000045.1:0-3847 GCA_043721635.1 Acidimicrobiales bacterium
GACCTCTCGAGCCTGCACCTCGTGCTCGACTGCGCCAACGGGGCGGCGTCGCACGTCGCCCACGAGCTCTTCGAGGCGACCGGCGCGCGCCTCACGACGATCAACGACCGGCCCGACGGGCGCAACATCAACGAGCAGTGCGGTTCGACGCACGTCGAGGGACTCGTCGCGAAGGTGGTCGAGCTCGGCGCCGACCTGGGCCTCGCCTTCGACGGCGACGCCGACCGCCTGATCGCCGTCGACGCCCTGGGCAACGTGCGCGACGGCGACGACCTGATGATCCTCTTCGCGACCGACTTCTTCGAGCGCGACACGCTCGGTGGGGGACTGGTGGTCACCTCGATGGCCAACCTCGGCCTGCACCACGCGCTGCGAGAGACCGGCATCGCGATCGTCGAGACCGACGTGGGCGACCGCAACGTGTTGATGTCGCTCGAGGAGCAGTCGTGGTCGTTCGGGGGCGAGCAGTCCGGACACCTGATCTTTCGCGACCTCGCACCGACCGGCGATGGTCTCCTGACCGGACTGATGCTCGCCGACCTCGTGGTGCGTCGTGGACCGCTGGCCGAGCAGGCCGAGCGTGCGTGGCACCGAGTGCCCCAGCAGCTAATCAACGTGGCGCGCGAGAGCTACGACGACGAGGCGGTCCACCAGCTCTTCGAGGAGCTTCGCGCCGACTACGGGATCGAGACCTCCGACGTCCGACTGCTCATCCGTCCGTCCGGGACCGAGCCGGTCGTGCGGGTGATGATCGAAGCGTTGAACGCGGAGTTCGTCGATTCGTTCGCGGCGCGGCTGCAGAGCATCTTCCTCGCGTAGGTTTCATCGTTCAGGCCATCAAAGGGCCACGAGTAGGATGGTCCCATGTGCGGCATCATCGGGGTCGTTGGATCCACCGACACGCTCGCGACCTTGCTGGAGGGCCTGACCCGCCTGGAGTACCGCGGCTACGACTCGGCGGGAATCGCCCTAGTGCGCTCCGGGGAGACCTGGCGGGCCCGCACCGCGGTCGGCACCGAGTCGGTCGCGGCGCTGCGCCTCGAGTGCGAGACGGCACCGTCGGGCTTCAGCTCCGGCATCGGCCACACCAGGTGGGCGACCCACGGCGCCCCCGAGGCCGTCAACGCCCACCCCCACCTCGACTGCTCCGGGAACATCGCGATCATCCACAATGGCATCATCGAGAACCACGCCGAGCTCCAAGAGGAGCTGGAGGCCCGTGGGCACATTTTCACCTCGGTCACCGACTCCGAGGTCCTCGCGCACCTCATCGAAGAGGCGCGAGCGAGCGGCCTCGAGCTCATCGAGGCGATGCGCCACAGCCTGCTCGCCGTGCGCGGTGCCTTCGCGCTGGCTGTCATGGACGCCAACGAGCCCGACGTGATCGTCGCCGCGCGACGGATATCGCCGCTCGTCGTGGGCACGGCCCCCGGGGTGACGTACCTCGCGAGCGACGTTCCGGCCATCCTCGACCGGGCGACCGCCTTCTACGCCGTGAACGACGACGAGATCGTGCGCCTCGGGCCCGAGGGGTTCCGCGCGATCAACCTCGACGGCGCCCCGGTCCGCTTGCGCAAGCTCTCCATCGACTGGGACCTCGAGACCGCCGAGAAGGGCGGCCACGACGACTTTATGTCCAAGGAGATCAGCGAAGAGCCCGACGCCATCCGCGCGACCCTGCTGGACCGGCGCCGGCGCGACGGCACAATCACGTTCGACGAACTGCGCGTCAGCGACGAGGAGCTGCGCGAGGTGAAACGCGTCGTGCTCGTGGCCGCGGGGACCTCGCACCACGCCGCGCTCGTCGCCAAGTACGCCATCGAGCGCTGGGCGCGGATCAGCGTCGAGGTCGACATCTCGAGCGAGTACCGGTACCGCGACCCCATCGTGGAGATCGGCACCCTGGTGATCGGCGTTTCGCAGAGTGGTGAGACCATCGATACGATCCAGGCGACGCGCGAGGCGCAACGGCGTGGTGCGCGCGTCGTGGCGGTGTCGAATATTGTCGACTCCTCGCTCGCCCGCGAGGCCGACGCCGTCATCTATACCCGTGCTGGCCTGGAGGTGTCCGTTGCTTCCACGAAGGCCTTCGTCGCCCAGGTGGCGGCGCTCGAGCTGCTCGCGCTGCGCCTCGCGCAACTGCGTGGCACGCTGCCCGCCACCGACGTCGACGCGCTCTTTCTCGGACTGAACGCGGTGAGCGCGCAGGTGGCGACGACGCTCGAGCGGCGAGCCAGCGTCGAGCTCGTCGCGAAGGAGCTCATGGGCTCGCACGACTTCTTCTTCCTCGGACGTCACGTGGGCTTCCCGACCGCGCTCGAAGGAGCGCTCAAGCTGAAGGAGCTGACGTACCTGCACGCCGAGGGCTACCCGGCCGGCGAATTGAAGCACGGGCCGCTCGCGCTGATCGAGCCGGGCGTCGTCGTCGTGGCGGTCGCCACGAACCCGGCGATGCACGAGAAGATCCTGTCGAACCTCGCCGAGGTGAAGGCGCGCGGGGCCAGCGTCGTGGCGGTCGCCACCGACGACGACGAGGCGATCGCCGCGGTCGCCGACTACGTGCTGCGCGTGCCCGCGACCGAGCCGCTCTTCACGCCGATGGTCGACATCGTGCCGCTGCAGCTCTTCGCGTACGCCATGGCCCGGGGCCTCGGCCGCAACGTCGACCGACCGCGCAACCTCGCCAAGACCGTGACGGTGGAGTGATGGGAGTCGTCGGGGTCGGCATTGACGTCGTCGACGTTCCGCGCTTCGAGCTCGTCATGGGACGACGGCCGCGCATCGTCGAGCGGCTCTTCACCGAGGGCGAGCAGCGCACCGCGCGTATGAAGCCCGAACGGCTCGCCGCGCGATTCGCGGCGAAGGAGGCCGTGATGAAATCGTTGGGCGTCGGCGCCGGTTCGGTGCCCTGGAAGTCGATCGAGGTCGTGAGGGCGCCGAGCGGCGCACCGTCGATCCTCCTGCACGGCGCGGCCGCCGAGCTCGCCGCCAGCCGCGGCGTCAACGACGTGAAGATCTCGCTCACGCACACCGCGATGACCGCCGCCGCCTTCGTGGTGAGCAGTTCGACCGAAGGCGCTTGATGCCCGTCGAAGGGGTGCGCCGTCCGGCGTGGGCGGAGGTCTCGGCTTCGGCGATCGCCCACAACGTGGCTGCGCTGAAGGAGATCGTGGGCGACACGCTGCTCTGCGCGGTGGTGAAGGCCAATGGCTACGGTCACGACGCCGAGCTCGCCGCCAAGGCCGCGCTCGACGGGGGTGCCGACTGGCTGGCCGTGGCGATGGTCGACGAGGGCATCGAGCTTCGGAATGCGGGGATCGCTGCGCCGATCCTTCTGCTGGCCGAGATCGCGCCCGAGGCGATCTCCGACGCCCTAAGCCACTCATTGACCCTGACGATCGGCTCACTCTCGGGGGCGAGCGCCGCGGTGGCGAGCGCCGAGCGGCTCGCTGGAGTTCACCGCGTCCACGTGAAGGTGGACACCGGCATGCACCGCATGGGCGTGGAGCCGTCCTCGATCAACGAGGTCGTCGACGTGCTCTGCGCGTCGCCCTCCATTGACCTCGAGGGCCTCTACACCCACTTCAGCGTCGCCGACGGATCGAGTGGCGAGGACCGAGCCTTCACCCGTACCCAGATCGAGTGCTTCGACGAAGTGGTCGTGGCCCTGGAGGCCCGCGGCTTGAGTCCCCGGGTTCTGCACACCGCCAACAGCGCGGGGGCGCTCGGTTACCCCGAGGCCCGACGCACGATGGTCCGAATCGGCCTGGCACTCTACGGCTACCTGCCCGAGGGCTGGTTATCGGCGCCCCTGGAGGACCAGGGGCTTCGCCTCGAGCCGGCGTTG